>JBDTZD010000250.1:0-20104 GCA_040005335.1 Pyrinomonadaceae bacterium
ATCACTTTAACTGCAGCAACTGCTTTGGGATGTAATCCAACAGCAACAGAAGTAACTAAACCTGCGATAACTGCCCAAGCCGGAACGCTTGCCGGAATGCTTGGGATGAGAAACATCACAAGATTGCTGATCCCGATTGCAAGAATTACGCCGATTATACCGCCAAAAAACGTTAGCGTCATTGCTTCGAGCAAAAATTGTAAGATGATGGCGCCGCTGGTGGCACCGATGGCTTTGCGAATTCCGATTTCTTTGGTTCTTTCGGTAACGGAAACCAGCATAATGTTCATCACTCCGATGCCGCCGACGAGCAATCCTAAACTTGAAATTGCAATCGCAATCAGACCAATCATGCCGGTAATGCCGTCGAATTGCTCGATAAATTTGTCGGCTGTTTTGATGTCGAAATCATTTGCCGCGTCAAATTTAACACCGCGCCGCTGACGCAAAATGCCTTCGGCGTCCTGCAAAGCTTCTTTGACTCGTCCGGATTTAGCTTGAATTATCTGCAATAGAAAATTTCGCTGAGGCGCAACCTTCCGAGCAGTTCGGTAGGGCAGAAAAACTTTGCGATCTTCTTCGTTTTCACCAAAAAAACCTGCCTTTCGTTTCTCCAAAACACCAATAATTTCCCACTGTTGACCATTCATTCGAACGGTCCTGCCGACAATTCCAGTTCGTTCGTCGGGAAACAAAGCGTCAGCGCAGTTGACTCCGATAACGATGACATTCCGCCGGTCCTGATCGTCTGTTTCGCTGATAAAACGTCCTTCACGCAAAACAACATTGGCTATTTTATCGTAATTTGCCGAAACTCCATCCGTTAAAGCCCAACGATAATTCTTGCCTTCATAAACCAAATTATCGTCAAAGCCGTCGCCAAAACTGCCGATCTGCGGAGCGATCAGTGCGATGTCTTCAATTGCGCCGGATTGTTTTTCAATCGCATCGGCATCTTCAACAGTCAATGGTTTACGCGAACGTTCCGAGCGGTCAGGCGGACCAAAACCCGTAGTGAGATGGAAAGCATAAATATTATTTGTGCCGTATTCTTCAATTATCGAAACAATACTGTTTCGCATTCCGGTCAAAATCGAAGCCACAATAATTGCCGTCATCACGCCAACAACAATGCCCAAAACGGTTAGCACGCTGCGAAATTTGTTCGAGCGAATGCTGTCCAAAGCCATTTTGACAATTTCAAAGGGAAGTGAGCTTGAAATTCGCATAAAGTTTCTCCTAGACGTTTTTAGTCAGGGCGACAATCGGATCCAGCCGAGCAGCTTTCCAGGCCGGATAAAGACCGGCGAGAATTCCGATAACGCTCGAGACGGCAACTGACAAGGCGATGTAAAAAGGCGTAATCGTCATCGTAATTTGCGCAAAAATTGTAATTAATGTTGTTACGCCGGTTGCCGCAAGCAAACCTAAAATTCCGCCGCAAATGCACAGTAAAGCCGATTCAATTAAAAATTGCAGCAAAATTTGTTTTTGCGTTGCACCAAGCGCCTTTCTTAAGCCCACTTCAAAAGTGCGTTCGGTAACCGAGACGAGCATAATATTCATCACGACGATACCGCCGACAATCAGCGTAATTAATGTAATTGGCACGATAACTGCCGCAATGCTATTGGTAAATTGATCAATTTGCCCGCCTAATTCTTTGGTATTGACTAATCCAAAATTATCGTCTTCCGTGCCAATCAAACTGCGTTTGTTGCGCAAATCGAGTCTGGCTTCTTCGATTACAGCATCGAAATTTTCGGGTTTATCACCTTTTCCGTGAATTTGCAGGCCGTCCCAGCCGCTTCCAAAAAGCTGCATATGCAAAGTCAAAGGAATATAGATTGCGCGGTCAAATGAGCTACCCGGAAGCTGCCCTCGTTTATCTTCTACCCCAACAATTGTCAGCGGTAAGCCGCGAACTTTAATCGTGTTTCCGACTGCCGGTTTATCATTAAAATATTTTACTTTGACATCATTGCCAATTACGCAAACCTTAGCTGAACGCTCCACTTCATTTGGTAAAATAAAACGTCCATCTATAATAGTTTTGTCCTCAATGTCAACAAAATTTGCAGTCACCCCGTTAACAGTGACCGAAGGAAATTCTTCTCCGTTTTCATTCAGGTCAACGCGAGAAACCATTTGCGCTCCGATTTCCGAGCAACCCTGGCAGTTTGCTTTGACATATTCGTATTCATCAAAGGTAAGCTTTTTGTTGCGGCGATTGGCGCGTTCAAACTGCTCGTCTGACATCCGACCTGAAAAAGCTATTCGCGCAATCATAAAATGGTTCGCGCCTAAAACTTTGGTGATTTGCGTCGAGACATATGAATTTAGACCGTTAATCGAAGCAGAAACCACTACTACCGAGGCAACGCCAATAATAATTCCAATCAGCGTTAAAAAAGCGCGCAGTTTATGAGCCAAAATCGAATCCAGAGCAATTCGAAAAGCGTCAGCGTAAAATGAATAAAGATGCCTGACCATAAAAATCTATGATGAAATTAAATTTGGTTTGCGTATTAGCCCAGCGAATAGCCAGACTAATGAGTTTACGTTATGACAAAGAATAATGTTCAAGTAAAAATGCGGAATACTTGTTGCCAATCTACTGCCTCGGAGCAAGTCCGCTTAAGCATTAATATTGGTTCGCAAACGTACCGATATTGATTTGTAATAACGTAAACTATAAAAAGAGGGCATTTTAATTATGAAAACTAGAAATATCATGGTGACAATTTTTTCGACAACTGCTTTATTTTTAGCAAGTTGCGCGCCTGCTACTGATCCGGCGAATACAAGCAGTTTTTTGAATGAAGTTGCTGAGGGAGGAATGGCTGAAGTACAGCTCGCAAGTTTAGCTTTAACGCGAACTCAAAACCCGGAAGTTAAAGAATTTGCCAAGCGCATGATTGATGATCACACCAAAGCTACCGACGAACTCAAACCGATTGCTGCCAGCAAAAGCATAACTCTTCCGAAAGAACCTGGCGCGACTGAAAAATCTTTGTCTGATAAATTGTCAAAATTATCCGGCGCGGAATTTGACAAAGAATATGTCAAAGCAATGGTCGAAGACCACGAAAAGGATGTTAAAGCTTTCCAAACCCAAGCCCAAAACGGGACAGACACTGATGTTAGAGCTTTTGCTGCAAAAACACTACCAACTTTGCAAGAGCATTTGCAGATGATTCAGAACATTAAAGCTAAAATGTAACCTAAAGGAAAAATAACCATGGCACAGTGCGAAGTTTGCGGCAACGATTATTATCTGGCATTTCAGGTTGTCACGGCCGGTGCAACTCATATTTTCGATTGTTTCGAGTGCGCAATTCATCGCCTCGCTCCAATTTGTGAAAACTGCGGCGTGAAAATAATCGGTCATGGAATCGAGGCAAATAACACTTTTTATTGCTGCGCCAGTTGCGCTCACAAACATGGCGCGACTGAAATTAAAGACCATCTCTGGGGAAAAGAACGTGAAACCGCCGAAAAATTAAAGAATTTATAGATGAGGTGTGAGATTTATTGCAAAATATCTTGCCAATGCAACTATTTGAAAGGGATATTTTACCACCGACCTGACCTAGTATACCTACATCAGTCAAATTGACTATAAACACTTGTAGCTAAGTAGAAAACGCGATGTCATAAATTGTATTTTGACGTCGCGTTTTCTGCTTATTTTTTAAAGGTGAAAGAAATCTACTGCTTTTTCATGATTCTAACTTCGTCTTTAAATCTTTCAGATAGATTAGCAGCATTGATTTCATAAGATTCGATAGTGGTTGTTTCGTCCAACTGTCCGTTGACATATTGCGTTAGTTTGTGCGGCAACATTAAACCGCCTTCTTGCCGAAAATCCGAAAAACGAATTTGGATTTCAACTTCTTCCATCGTTTTGAATGGTAACGAAGCATCATCCGCACTATTAATCAAAACATTTTTGTCGGTTTTGCGAACAAAAACTTTGTTGTCATCGGTATTTTCAACGGTTTTTTCACCTTCTGGCGTTCTAACGACGATAACTTTTTTAACTTCTTGACCGTTGCCGGTGGCGCCATCTTTGCTATGGAAAATAAAAACCGGATGCGGATTAATTCCGCGATACGAAACCATTAACGGCAAATGTGACTGTTTGTCCAGATAAAGCTTAGTTTTCAAATTGTCCCCGCCAGTAGCTTCAATTATTTCAGCCGCGGTGCCGTCAACATCGCCTTCACCCAAATAATTAAAAACAAGTTGAGATGACGATGAAGATTTGAGCAGTAAACCAAGCATTAACTGTGCAAATTCGTTTTGTTGGTTCCTGACATTTCGCTCATCAAATCGTTTAATGATTTTCTGACCTTGCTCATCTCCCATTACGCGTAATTCTTGTCCGGGTTCGCCGCTCTCGTCCGCCGGATGACGCAAGATCATTGTTTTGTCATTTTCGACAATGAATTTTTTTACATTGCCAGTAGCTGGATTTGCTCCATCAGAATCGCCTTGAAAAGTTAATTTTACTTTTTTGTGAATTCGGCCGGTTGTTTCCAGAGCAATTTCGACATCGCCTTCTAACGTACGTTCCTGATTGTCAGGAGTTCTGATTTTGTGACTAATTTTGCCGGTGCCGATAAGATTGTTGACAGCATTGATTGCATCGTCACCGCCGATTGCGGTGCGAGCTTGTTGTAATAAAGCCTGGGCGCGATCGTCAATTAATTTTTTTGCTTCCGCTTGAAAATATACAATCGTCAACTCACCCAAACCTATCGTTAAAGCTAAGAATAGAACAAGTAGCGTTTTCATCGTTTTTTCTCCTTAAGAATTTATGTTGCTATTTCCGACGAGTTGCATCTTGACAAAATAATAAGCGGAAATCATTAAGACGACGAAAAGAAATTGTTAAGAATGTAAAATGTGCTTTTACAAAAACAAAACGCAGAAATCCTGTGTTAGCATTTGGTTAAGATGACGTTGTGGCAACGTAAAATTTCACCGTCAGTTTTACTGATAACTTTGCTCGCTATTTTGCTCGGCGTTTTGGCGACTCTGCAATATCATTGGTTGACGGAAATCAGCGCTCGTGAGCGAGAACGATTGGAGGCGCGTTTGCAAACTGACGCGCGGCGTTTTAGCCAAGATTTCAACGGTGAAATTACCCGCCTCTTTTACACTTTCCAAGTTGATTCGCAGGTTTTACAGCCGGAAGATTTCAAAATCCTTGCCGAACGATATGATTTGTGGAACTCACAGACAAAATTTCCCCATCTCGTCGAAACCGTCTTTTTAATTTCAGATGATGGGAATGGCAAGGATATTCTGCGTCGTCTCAATTTGAACGCAAAACAATTTGAAAACGCCAATTGGACTGATGATATTGCGGCTTTGCGCGAAAAATTGCGCGAATTCAAAATCGAAACGGATTCTGACGAACTCGCTCCCGTGAAGTTGTTTTCGCAAGCGATTGACGAAGACATCCCGGCAGTTATCATTCCTGTTTTGGAACCGCGCGCGGAAAAAATGTTGGTAAATGCGTCGGCGAAGCAAATGAAAAAAGGCACGTACATTTTCAATGTTTCGACAAAGCCTGATGGTAAGCCGCATCAATTTATTATTGTTAAACTAAGCGCACAAACAATTACCAATGAAATGCTGCCGGAGATTATTCGGCGCAACTTTGCCGAAGAAGGCTCAAACTATAATTTTAGAGTGGTCAACCGTGCGAAACCCGAAAAAATCATTTTTCAATCCACTCAAAATGACGCTCATCAGAAACAATTCGTTGAAAAACCAGATGCGGTCACGGGCATTTTAGAGATTTCACCGGACAGCGCCAACGTTTTAATTTTGGGCAGCGGATTGCCACGCGTCCGAGTTGCTGAAAAACGCACGATGATTTTTCATCAAAGCATCAAACGGCGAACAGTTGACGTAGAGGCTGGCAACCAACAGCAAATAATCGAAAATAATTTGGTGAGCGCGCCAAATTCGAACAACGTTCAAGTTAGTATTTTAAGCAGCAAAAGCGAAAACTCAGCTCAGGAAGCCGGGAATATTGGTGCAGACGGTGGTCGCTGGATTTTGAGTATCCAACATACAGACGGCTCGCTCGAAAATTTCGTCGGTAAAACTAAATGGCGCAATCTTGGATTGAGTTTTGGCATTCTTGCTTTGCTTGGTTCAAGCGTCGTTCTGCTCGTCTTTTCAACTCACAAATTACGCCGAACCGCGCAACGCCAAATTGATTTTGTATCGAGCGTTTCACATGAATTTCGCACGCCCGTGGCAGTTATCTGTTCAGCCGGCGACAATCTTGCAGATGGAATTGTCACTAATCCCGCAAACATCGAGAAATACGGGCGTTTGATACGCCGCGAAGGAAACCGTTTAACCGAAATGGTCGAACAGATATTAGAGTTTGCTGGGGCGCGTTCGGGTCGCAAAAGATATTCGTTTCAGCCGGCTGAAATCGCCCCGCTTATCGCCGCCGCTTTGAGCGATTGTCAATCGCTTTTAGACGAAAAAGGATTTCAGGTGGAAACAAATATTGCTCCTGATTTACCAAAAATTGTAGCCGATGCGAAAGCCTTGCGCCTGGTTTTGCAGAATTTAATAAATAACTCGGCTAAGTACAGCAATGGCACACGCTGGCTCGAAATTTCTGCGGCGCAAACCGGCGCAAAGATAATTTTATCGGTAACTGATAAAGGAATCGGGATCGAACCGCGCGAAATAAAGCAAATATTTGAACCCTTTTATCGCGGCAAATCAGTGGTTGACGCGCAAATTCACGGCAACGGATTGGGTTTGAGTCTAGTGAAACAAATTGTTGAAGCGCACAAAGGTCAAATCACAGTCGAAAGTCAACCTCGCAAAGGATGCAAATTTACAATTCAGCTTCCTATTGGAATTGAATGAGTCGAAAAATTTTATTAATTGAAGATGAGCCGGGTTTGATTTTGACTTTGACAGACCGTCTCGAGAGCGAAGGATACACGGTTGAAATTGCCTCGGATGGCGAGAGCGGATTACGCTTAGCCACAGAAAATTCATCCGATTTAATCGTTTTAGACGTTATGTTGCCGCGTAAAAACGGATTGGATGTGTGCCGGGATTTACGTCAGCGGAAAATCACCACGCCGATTTTGATGCTAACTGCGCGCAGCGAAACGATTGATAAAGTTTTAGGCTTAAAGCTCGGAGCCGACGATTATTTGACCAAACCTTTTGAGGTTTTAGAATTGCTCGCTCGCGTCGAAGCCTTGCTGCGTCGCTCACCATTGACAACCGAAATGAATGCAAGCGAGGCGTATAGTTTCGGCGCGATAACAATTGACTTTCGGCGGGCAGAAGTGAGGCGCGACAGCGGCGAATCGGTAGAGCTTTCCGCGCTCGAATTTAAACTTTTACAATATCTGATTGAACATCGCGGGGCGGCTCTCAAACGGGACGAATTGTTAGACCATGTTTGGGGTTATGATTCTACACCGACCACCAGAACGGTTGATGTTCACATTGCCTGGCTGCGGCAAAAACTCGAAGAAAATCCGCGCCATCCACAGTTTATTCTAACAGTTCACGGCTTTGGCTATAAATTCGTCGGCTAAAATTTGGGATATTTTATTTACGAAGGATTGATCTGTTAAACTTGTAATATTTTCAACTATCAAACAAAATTTACGATCAATAGATCAAAAGAAAGGGAAATTTTTATGAAGTTACAAAATGACGAACCGATCGCACCGATAATCGCGCCGCCAGACCCGCTGCCCGAACCGATTCCGGACCCGTTGCCCGGGCCGCCGACTGAACCGTCGCCCCAGCCTCTGCCAAATCCCTCACCGTTTCCTGGACCGCCCGAACCGATTCCGGCTTTTCCGCCCGAAGTGGTTTGGTAATTCGGCTGAAAACAGGACTTTTGACGAAATAAACTTTAATGGACGAAAACTCAGTAACCATTTTCAGTTAATGAGCCATTAAAATTAGTTTCTCAGACTTTTTATAATATCAACGATTGCTTGAACTAAAATTTTGGGTTCAATAGGTTTGGAAATATGATTGTCGAAACCAGCTTGGATGGCGCGCTGGCGGTCTTCGGCACGAGCAAATCCGGTTAGCGCGATTGCCGGAATCTGCTTGTCATATGATTTTGAAGCGTCGCGAATTTTGCTGATCAAACTGTAACCGTCCTCGCCCGGCATTCCGACATCACTAATCAAAATATCTGGCGATGTGTCTCTAAATTTTTCCATTGCTTCTTCAGAGTTTGCTGCGAGGTCAACGGTTGCACCGTTTTGAGAGAGAAACATTTGCAGCAGTTCCCGTGAATCCGCGTCGTCATCCACTGCCAGAACATGTAAACCAGCGAGCGGGACATCATCTTCAAAAATAACAGGTGTTTTCGCTGTAATAATTTCACCGAACGATTTTTTTTCGGCACCATTTTCGCTGAAAGCAATTTGTGGTAGAAAAACTGTAAAGGTAGAACCCGTTCCCAGACACTTGCTTTCCGCTGTTATACTCCCGCCGTGCATTTCAACTAAATTTTTGACGATTGCTAACCCAAGTACAAGTCCGCCGTGAACCCGCGTCGTAGCCTGCTCAGCTTGCCGAAAACGCTCAAAAACGTGCGGTAAAAATTCGAGGGAAACGCCTGCTCCTGAATCCCGAACGCAGATTTCAACGTGATTATCCACCGTTCGCAAAGATACTTCGACGCGTCCTTCAGGGGGCGTAAATTTAACGGCGTTGGACAGTAAATTCCAGGCAATTTGTTGCAAGCGACTCGCGTCGGCAAGGATCATATGTACTTTGGAATCAAAATCAGTCGTGATTTTGATTAATTTAGCCTCGGCTGCCGGGCGCACCGCGTCAATCGCCGCCTGAATAATAAAAGTTGGTTCTACAGCTTCGATCTCAAGCCGCAAATTACCTGTGATCATCCGCGAAACGTCAAGCAAATCTTCAATCAGTTGAATCTGAATTTTGGCGTTACGTTCAATAATTTTGACAGCATTTGCAGCATCTTCAGAATTTAATCTACCTCCGCGGAGCATACTTGCCCAGCCGTAAATCGCATTTAACGGGGTTCGCAATTCGTGAGAAATGGTTGCTAGAAATTCGTCTTTTAGACGAACTGCTTCTTCGGCTTTCAGACGAGCTTCCTGCTCGCTTACAAGCAGTAATTCCCGGTCACGTTCGGCTTGCTGACGAGCTTCGCGTTCGGCAGATTCACGCAAAGCTCGGCGCACGGATGGCATCAGGCGTTCGAGACGATGTTTGAGAATGTAATCGGTCGCGCCGCTCTTTAAGGTTTCGATGGCTAGTTCTTCGCCAAGCGCGCCGGAGATAATGATAAAAGGTTTGTCAGGGCAGGCATTACGGGCAATTTCAAGCGCAGCCAGACCATCAAACGAGGGCAGCGAGTAATCAGCCAGAATTAAATTAAAAATGTCTCGTTCAACTGCGGCAACGAAATCGGCGTGCGTATCCACGCGTTCAACCTCAAACTCCAGTCCGCCCTCTAAAAGATTAGCGGCGACCAGCTCCGCGTCCAACAAATTGTCTTCCAAATGGAGAATTTGCAACATCAAAATAGTTCAAAGTTCAAAGTTTAAGGTTCATAGTTCTGACAGATTGACTTCTAAAAACTTTAAACTTTGAGCCTTAAACTTTGAACTTTTATGCGCGCGGCGGCGGTTGATTGATAACCGCCCAAAAAAGACCTAGTTCTTTGAGGGCGTGCATAAATTCACCAAATTCAACGGGTTTGACGACATATGCGTTAACACCTAAATTGTAGCTCCGAATCAAATCCTGTTCTTCGCGTGACGATGTCAGCATGACAACCGGGACTGTTCTTAGTTTTTCGTCAGATTTAATTTGCTCCAAAACTTCCAAGCCATCAATTTTAGGTAACTTTAAATCGAGCAGGACGAGAGCCGGATTACTGTTGCCGCGTTCAGCAAATTCATTGCGCCGGAAAAGATAGTCGAGAGCTTCCGCCCCATCGCGAACCAAATCAATTTTATTGGCAAAATGGTTTTCCGCCAATGCCGTCAGAGTCAATTCGGCATCATTGGCATTATCCTCAACCAAGAGAATGCGTTTAGCTTCCAAAGTCATGAAAGATTTTCACCTCGTTCATTAAAACTAATCAAATGTTTTTTTGGTAAAGAAAAATAAAAGGTTGAGCCTTGATCCAACTCGCTTTCAGCCCAGACTCGCCCGTTATGTCTCGTAACAATCCGGCGCACATTCGCTAGTCCGATTCCAGTTCCTTCAAATGCCTCCTGGCTGTGAAGTCTTTGGAAAACACCGAAAAGTTTATTAACATAGCGCATATCGAAACCGACTCCGTTGTCTCGGACAAAGAAAATATACTCGTCTGCAGTTTCCTCTGAGCCAATTTCAATTTTTGCTTCGTCGCGTCCGCGAGAATATTTTACCGCATTTGAGAGCAAATTTTGCCACACCAAGCGGAGCATGGCAGGATCGCCTTGGACGTTGGGCAAATCTGCAATTTTCCAAATTATTTTGCGCCCCTGTTCTTCAGTCCGCAAATCACTTTTAGCTTGCCGAACCAGAGCATCATGGTCAATTTCGGTTTGCATCAATTCTGCGCGTCCCATCCGCGAAAACGCCAGTAAATCGTCAACCAGCTGACCGGCTTGCCGCGCCGCGTCGGTGATTGTGCGAATATAACGTACTTTAGTTTCATCCGCATCATTGATCGTGCGTTTCTGCAGCAAATCGGCAAAACCGCTGATGTGACGCAGCGGAGCGCGTAAGTCGTGCGACACCGAATAGGAAAAAGATTCAAGTTCCTTGTTGGCTTCACTAAGCTGAGCCGTGCGCTCTTTGACGCGTCGCTCGAGCGTCTCATTTAGTTGTCTTACTTCCTGCTCGGATTTGAGCAGTTCGGCAGCGTTACGAACAGCCTCGTTGCGGGCACGGACTTGC
The DNA here is from genome assembly GCA_040005335.1 of Pyrinomonadaceae bacterium. Taxonomy (GTDB): domain Bacteria; phylum Acidobacteriota; class Blastocatellia; order Pyrinomonadales; family Pyrinomonadaceae; genus JBBQUS01. The sequence continues at coordinate 10,957 of JBDTZD010000250.1, forward strand.
AAACGCGTAATACCGAATAATATAAAACTCACTAAAATTCCGCCACTGAGAACAAAGGGAGAGATTTCTGCTCCCGAAGAGCGATTGAATTCTTCACGCTCAACAAAAACGAGCATCCAGGGATGTCCGGCAACATCAATATTAATAGTCTGCGAGAAAAGAGTAGGCTTGATGTCGCGTCGCCCGAGACGGACAAGTTTGGAATCGTGCATCAAACCATCCTCGCTCGTCATTTCTGGGTCATAAACTTTAAAATCCACCTCTGGCACTTCGTCTTGCCCGAGAATTCCGCGTAGCAGTTCATCGGTGCGGAATCCAGCGGTTACATAACCTTGCACAGCTATTCGCCGTGCTTCGGGATTGTCTAAAACATCAGAGTTTTGAAAAACAGGCACAAAAATTATAAAACCGGCTTGCTTTTTCTCAATATCTTGAACCAGAGTAATCTTGCCACTGGCAGTTGGCATTCCGGTATCACGAGCGCGTTCCATCACCGCGCGGCGGGTTGGGTCAGAGTACGGATCATAACCAAGAGCAGGAAGATTACTTTTATCGCGCGGCTCAATGTAAACAGAGGGATAATATTCGTCTCTGATGCCTTCGGGACGAACATTAAAGTAAATATCTACCTCGTTTTTAAAGTTCTCGACAAACGATTGAAACTCAACTTGCTTTACTCTCTGAATGTAAGCAACGCTTTGAATGCCCGGATAAATTTTGGTCAATTCGAGTTTTTCAACATACCGATGAAAAGCATCGCGTGTCACATTTCCGTTCGTTGCCGCGAACAGTCCGGTGCCGCCTCGGAGCAAATCCACATATGTTTCAATACGGCTTTCGATACTAACGCGAGCACGCTCGACCGAACTCTGAAAACGCAATTTGTCACGCACAAACTTCGTGCGTTCGACGTAAAACACTGAGAGGGCAGTTAAACATAGCGATAAAATTAAGACGAAATAAGGAGCGACCGGTTTGGTAAAGCGATTTGGCGTTTGTTTGGTGGCTGGTAGATCTTTCGGCATTTCTCTCAATCGAAAAATATTCTAACTCAAATTCTTGATTTTCCGGTAAATTGGATTAACTATTTATTTGAAAGACAACACATAATAATCGAGCAGTTGATTTATTTTAAAATTGTGAACAAAATGAACGATCAAAACTATCAAAGTCTTTATCAAAACAAAATCGCCAAATGAGCAAACAGTGTGAAAAAAATAGCGGCGGCAAATCTTATCTGCATTATTATATTTTTGATTATATTGAACAATTCAAAGCTCCAGTTAATCAAATTTTAAAAAAGGAAAGTTATTAATAATGAGCGAGCTGCGTTGGAATCCTTTATACGGCGAATGGACGGCGACGGCGACTGTGCGGCAAGATCGCACTTTTTTGCCGCCGAAAGATTTTTGTCCGCTTTGTCCAACCGCGCCGGGCGGCTTTCCGACCGAAATCCCCGAGCCGACTTATGACATCGTGGTTTTTGAAAACCGTTTTCCCTCGCTCTCGCCGGATCCGCCCGAACCGGCAATTGCGGGAAGCGAATTGTACCCGGTCCGCCAGTCTTTCGGGCAGTGCGAAGTAGTTGTTTACACGCCAAAACATAATTCAACGCTGGCGCAGGAACCAGTTGAACAAATTTATAAACTTGTTCAAGTTTGGACTGACAGATTTGCTGAGTTAAGCAATCTGGAATTTGTTAAACACGTCTTTATCTTTGAGAACAAAGGCGAAGCTATCGGAGTGACGCTCAATCATCCGCATGGGCAAATTTATGCTTATCCGTTTGTGCCGCCGCGCGTTGAGAAACAACTGGAACAATCCCGCGAGCATTTTTCAAGAACCGGACGTAATCTTTTTGATGATATTATCACCGAAGAAAAACGTGATGGGCGGCGCATCATTGCAGAAAACAATTCTTTTCTGGCTTACATTCCTTTTTTTGCGCGCTACCCGTATGAAACGCACATCACAGCCAAAAGAAACGCTCCTGATTTGACGCATTTTGACAAAACGGAACTAGCTGATCTGAGCGAAATTTTGAAAGCAGTTTTAGCGGCGTTTGATAAATTATTTGATGTCTCATTTCCGTATATCATGGCTTTACAGCAAGCTCCTTCTGACGGCGGCGATTATGATTTCTTTCGGTTCCATATCGAATTTTATCCGCCGATGAGAACAGCAACAAAACTAAAATATTTAGCGGGAAGCGAATCCGGAGCGGGAATGTTTATCAACGACACCTTGCCCGAAGAAAAAGCCGCTGAATTGCGTGGGCATATTGAACCTGTCGTTTGGAAATAAAATGAATTATGGCGGTTGATTTTCAAAGTCTGAAAACAGAATTCGTCCGGTTTTACAATCGCGAGCCGCGACTTTTTCGCGCGCCCGGCAGAGTCAACTTAATCGGCGAGCACACGGACTATAACGGCGGTTTCGTCCTTCCAATGGCGATTGACTGCGAAGCTGTAGTGGCAGTTTCCACTAGAGATAACCGCCAAATTCGAGTTCAATCTATCAATTTAGGCGAATCAGGCGAGTTTGATTTGGACATCGAAAACGAAAGAAAAAAAGGTTTTTGGCTTAATTATATTGAAGGCATGGCGCGAATTTTGGAGCGAAGGAATGTCCAGATTAAAGGCGCAGATGTGTTGATTTGGTCGGATGTGCCGTCGGGCGCGGGATTATCGTCTTCGGCGGCATTAGAAATGGCGGTTGGGCTGGCGCTCAGTGAAATCTCAGGAGAGAGAATTGATAGGAAAATGCTGGCACTCGCCGGACAACAGACCGAACACGAATTTGTCGGTGCAAACGTCGGCATCATGGATCAATTTGTTTCCGCCAACGCACGAAAAGGCTGCGCTCTGCTGCTCGATTGCCGAAGCCTTGAATTTGAAAATGTTCCTCTCAATACGGAAAGGGTAGCAGTCGTCATCTGCAACACAAACGTCAAACACGATATAGCGACCAGCGAATACAATACGCGGCGAAATGAGTGTGAGCAAGGCGTTGAAATTTTGCGACAGTTTTTGCCGGACATCAAACAATTGCGCGATGTGAGCGTGGATGATTTCAAAAAGTTTGCGGACAAGCTGCCTGAATTGATTCGCCGCCGCTGCTCTCACGTGGTTACCGAAATCGCCCGAACTCTCGAAGCAGCCGCGGCTTTAAAACAAAATGATTTAGAAAGTTTTGGCAGATTAATGTGGCAATCTCACGCTTCTTTAAAAGATGATTACGAAGTCAGCTGCCGGGAGCTGGACTTGATGGTTGAAATTGCCCGCGCCTCTGAGGGAGTTTTGGGAGCGCGAATGACGGGCGGCGGTTTTGGCGGCTCAACCGTAAATTTAGTGCGGCGTCAAAATTTAGAGAAATTTAAAGAGCGGATTTCTCGTGAATATCAAAGCCAAACTGATATTGAGCCGGATATATTTGTGACTGAACCGAGCGAAGGAGCCAGCGAAATTAAATAAAAAATCGAATTAGTTATTTCTCGAGCCAGTTTAAATCGAGAGCCGCTGCTGTTGTAGGACCCACGATTCCATCATCCTCAAGCGGACCAAATCTGATAGTTTGGAAATTCATTACTGCTCGCCACGTGCGTTCCTTAAAATTGTCATCAAGTTCACCCTCGTAAAAATCATCTTTTTGCAAAGCCTTTTGCAGTTTTTTTACCAAATCACCTTTTGACCCGTAACGCAGACGAACAGAAAGCGGTTTATTTTCGTTTACCGCTACTCGCTGCGCATCGGTGCCGTTAAAAAGAGCGTAAGGAAAACTGTTTTGGGCAAGCTGATAAGCGTTTTCCTTAAAAATCCGCCACGCTCCAACCGCTGTTTTGTGATTTGGAAGGGCGCATTTAGGAAATCCAACGATAACTTGGCAACCGGCACTGGCGTAGTTGCCGCCGTTCGCGCTCTGACACCAAGCGGCGTGCATGTTATCAAAGGGATTTGAAAACTCGATCAAATCGTCGTTTTGATAATCAAAGTCATCAGCAGAACGCCGAATCGGTCTCGCTTCCGTTTGTTTGAAAGCGTCGTGAGCTGTAGGTTTTCCAGCTTTGTGCACGCCTTTCCGATAATCCGCATAAAATCCGGTCGCAAGTTGATTCGCGCCAATCCCGTGCCGAGCGAGAGCCGTTTTGATATAGGAGCGGTGCGGAATAGTGCTGCCCGGAAAAACCGCGATTTTCTTTTCCTTTGGCAGCCACTGTCCGATGGTGCAGCGCGGATTTGTATAGTTTAAATCCTTAACATCTAAAGTATGCTCGGGGCGAAACTCACAATCGTCAACGTCGGTTGAGAGAGCTCCGCGCAAACCGAAAAGAATCATTCCATCTGCCGGAACCGGAAAAAAATTTAACTCGCATAACCGCCGTAAATGCGTTTCTTTAAAAGAAAAACTCATGACTATTTCCTTTCCAATCTTAAGGTTAAATGTAACTTGGTAAACTCAAATCAAAAATCTTTGAGAAATTTTTTATCGAGTCTGATTAAAATCAGACTAATTAGAAACAAAATCAGAATCTGAATGAACAACACCGCGCTCAGCAGAAAACGCAGAGACGGAATGATTGTTGAGATTGCCCCGACGATTGCCAGCGCCAGCAGTCCGCCAAAAACCAGCGATAAGCCGATGTTTTGCCAGTTTATTGAAATTTGGTTCTGGTTTTCAGGATCACTCGACCACAGCAGAGAACGGAGGAAAATCAGTGACAAAATCACCATGCTTAAAAAAGTCAGCAGAAATTTGATAATGGCGCCGCCGCGTACAAGGTTAAACAAAGACCAGCCAAATAATGAAACGTATTCGTGATTTTCAAGCTGGTCAAATGAGAGATTGAGTATTTGATAAGAATGAAAGTTCTCAAAACAATCTGCCGCACCCGCGCCGATAATCGTGATTGCGGCGATAATTGCTAACCAAACACTGTTTTTCAAGAACCATCTGGCGTCTTTGGCAAGGGACGGAATCATCCCTCCATAGCCTTGCGTCTTTTTTTCTCTGATCGTTTCAAGCCAGGAATCCTGCGACAAAAAGAACAAAAAAGTCTTCCTGTTAAACCATGCTTGGCGGCGCAAAGCGAGCAGTTGGCAAAGCAGCAAAAACGAAACGAGGTAAAGCGGAACAAAAAGAAAGGTATCTATTAACAAAGCTGTTTTTAATTTGCCTCGCGCCGAAATTTCTGGAACAGCGGCGCTCGTGCGGGCGACAATGTTTTGAAATTCTGTCGTCGAATGAACAAACTCCAAAGCCATAATCGGAGTGGGCATTTGCGGCAGATCGGCAACTTTTAAATGCATCCAGAGACCCGTGCCGAAGAGCGAGGCTGTTAATAACAGCAGCGCCCAGCCAAACTGTTTGATATTTTTGTTTCTAACTTCGCGCCAAGCCAGCAGCGAGAGCAACAGAATTCCGAAAAATGTCGCAGGCAGCAGCTTTACAGTCAAACCATAAGTGTTCAAATTGGCTTTGAAATTATTTATTTCCTTCCACAAATTATCCTCTCCGGAAATCAGAATGTAGAAAAAGAAGCAGCCGGCGAGAGCTAAGACAGCGAGCAAAACGGCAAAAGCGGTTTTGAAAAGTCTGAAAAAATCGCTGCCTCTCATGCTGTCTTGCAGCGTCAAGACAATCAGGTTGACGGCTATTGTAGTAATTAAGGCGATTATTCCAAACTGTTGGACGGTCGGATTGGGTAGGATAGTGCTTCCGACGATTAAAACAACTTCAAATAAATAAAGTATTTTCAGCCAATGGAAGAACAGCAAATTGAGAAGACTGTTAGGCGCAGCAACTGTCACTAAGCCCCAGAAAATTGAACCAAGTCGGCTAATCCAACTTAGACGATCCCCGGCTTGAGCCTGTTGTTCCGCAATACTTTCTAGAATTTTACCGCCAACTTGAGTGGTGCGCGAGATGATGTCGAGCGTGGGTTTCGGTTCGAGCAAGCGATTAACTTCGTAATTTCCTTTAACATCGTTGCAAATCTGCTCTGGCTCCAGACACCCTGTCAGAGCCTGACTGAGACCGTCCTGAATTCTCTTAGCCGTCAATCCCAAAACAAGTTTATCAACGGCGTTCTGCGAGATTGCTTCGGTGCTTGCCAGTGTTAACGCGTTGACGATAGTCCCCCTAAACGAGGTTGAATTTACAGCGAGCAACATTTCGCCGAGAATCATTTTGTTGGCTTCGTCAATCAATTGATCGCGCACAACGGCGTGCGCATTGTCGGGAAGCAGCGCACTGATCAAGCGTTCGGCGCCATCTAATCTGCCCCACATAATATCGTTAAGCCGCCAGCGCGGATCGAGGAAAGCGCCGAACGCGGAAAGATAATTTCCCGCGAGCTTGCGTCTGGTTTCGTTTTTGTCTTCCTCGTTAATCAAACTATGCGCGTCTCGCGAGCTGATCCGGACAACTTCGATCTCGACGGCTTCGCCGACCGGCGTTTCAAAAAAAATCGGAAAACTGATTTGGTCATAGCTGTCAAAAATTTCGTAAAACTGCCGCAAATAATCGCGAACGATGTTTTCCAAATCGAGGTTGATACCAAAGGTACGAATGGTTTCGGCTTTAGGAAGACCGAGCAGGGAATTGGCTTGACTGCGAGCCGGCGCAAATAAATTTTCAGCCAAATATTTTTTCAGTTCGGCAGCGGCTTTTTCGAGACTATTTCCAATCGCTTGCTGATGATAAAAAGGCTTTGCTGCCTCATCTGCAGCGTTAATATTATTTTCCTCACGCGCCAAGTCTTTAGCACTTGCAATTATTTGTTGCAACCCCTTGAAAGCCGCTTGCGTTACGTCCGCATCATTAGCTGCCTTGGGGTTTTCAGTGGCGGCGATTGACTCGATGACTTTGTTTAGCGCAACGCAAAAGGGAGCCGCCTGTGCTGTTTGCGCGGAGGGAAATTTCTCTGCTTCACCCGCTAGGACAGCTTGCAGCAAATGATATTCACCAAGTAGTTTTTGATATATCTGGTTTAATTCTGTCTGGAATGCTTTAATTACGGGTATAAAGTCTTCTTTACTGGCGATAGGATTGGCTGATGCGGCGCTTTTTTCGTTAGCTTCCGCACTTTTTTCTTTTGAAAAAAGCAGGGCAGAAGTCTCAGAAACTACGCCGCGCTTATATTCTTGGGCGCTATCTGCGGGAGCGGCAGAGGCTATACCAGTTATTGAGTTTTGCACTGTTGCCGCCGTTTTCTTTGCGGGCGCGGAAAACAGAATATCTGTAACACTGTCTTTGTGACGCAGCAAATATTCGGCTTTTTGCATCACGAACCGCAGACGGCGCAAACGGTATTCAACGTCAAAGTTCGAAAGAAAATTGCTAATCGGTTTTTTTTCGCTTCTGTCTTTAGACTGACTGTAATCACGGAAATTTTCTTCGCGCCAAACATTGACGAGCGCGCGCAGAGCCGTAAAATAATCTGAATCCGCTTCGATTTTGAGATATTGTGTGACGAGCCTCGCGACATTATCAATTAACGCGCTAACTCGCAAACGATAGTACAAAATCGAGCCTTCGCCCTTGAGTTCGACTAGTTGGTCAATACATTTGTCGTCCCAATTGCCGGTTTCATTTGTCGGCGGTTTTACTTTGCTCCCAATTATTTCGAAATCCTCAATTGCTTTAGCAGTCAAACGGTTAACCCGATTAATCAGGCGGTTACGTTCTAAGATGCGCTGCAAATCTTCGCGAATGGTTTCGTAGCGCGGCAAGCCGCTCGCTTGCGCCAGCAGATTTTGCAGCGCGTTAGGTTTTCCGGCGTTGTGTTTTTCAGGCTTAAACTCTTCCGGCGAAGGATCAATGTAAAGCAGCTTGCGTTCGACAATGCCGACCGCTTGACGCTGCGTCAATTTATCTATTGCATAGCCAAAAGGTTTATTATCAAGCGCGCCGCCATCAACAAACGGGCGGTTTTTCCATTCAATGAGCTTGCCGTTTTCGTCCTTTACTTCGCGAAAGAACTTTCGCCACTCGCCGTTGTCAGATTTACCCTTTTGATAAGCGGGCAAACAGTCGTCAATAATGTCGTCAATATCGGTCAGCTTCATCGCCTCAAAAGCGACGGGAAAAGCCGAAGTCGAACGTGCGGCAAAAGCCAGAAACGGATTGTTTTTTTTCTCGAAATCGTTGATTCCTTTGCCGTCGTAACGAAAATTAAAAACTTGTTTGTGGCGGCGTTCGATGACGGTTTTGTCTGAAAGAGCAATCGGCAGCGGAACGCCGACAAAATCGGTGAATGTGACAAACAAGTCCAGCTCATCTACAATCGCCTCGCGATTGCTCTGTTGCTCATCCATCCCGTCAAGCGCTTTTAAAAGTTCGAGATACATTCGCTGGCTGTTGAGCAAAGAGGCGGGCTTGTCAGCTGCAGTGAGATTGTTGTCGGAAACGCTTTTTTTATCGTTTAATAGTTTGGCGAAATCACCCTGAATAAGCCACAATTTTTTTAAATCTTCGATATTCAGATTATTGACCAGCGCTTTGGAAAGGAAAACGGCGTTGATGCCGCCTGCCGAGCTGCCCGTCAAAACGTCAATTACAAATCTCACTGCGGGAGCCTTGCTTGTGTCCAAATTTTTAACTAACTCCTTGATCACCGCTTTGTCTTGCTCGCCGGGTGGTTTTGTAAATTCTTCGTGTCCAGATAATGAGCCGGACAGAACGAGCGCAATTTTTCGGTAAATCTGGCTAGTACCAATCAAATTTGCGTTTCCCGTGTCGGCGGTAGCCTGCGCGAGTTTCAATAATTCTTGAGCCACGCCGTTAATATAGATCGCTAGCGAACCTCCGCCGTACATCACCACTGCAAATTTAATTTGTTTGTCGTATTGATTTTGATATGGAGACATAACCTTTTCTCCCTCTGGCAAAACTGGTTTTGAATTTTGAAACTGCTGATGCTAAAGGAAGTGCGATAATCAAACGTTTTAACTTTTTATGCGACTGACAAATTCTGGAAAAAGCTGCTTGAACAACGATTTTGAAATCACAATATTCGCCTTAGAGTGGTTTGTCAATAAAATTTGCGAGCAACTCAAAAAAAGGCAAGAGGAAAATCCTCTTGCCTTTTTTCACAGCGTGAATTGTTGCAGCGATTTATTTACCGCGCGAGTAACGATTGCGGAATTTC
>JBDTZD010000393.1:0-5952 GCA_040005335.1 Pyrinomonadaceae bacterium
TACGTTGACCAATTTGCGCCGCTGCCCGCTTTTATCACGGCGTGGAAAATTCCGCCGCGTCGCACGCCTGAATTTGACGCGCTTAGTTTAGCTGGAAAACTATTGTTTGACGGCGATAGCTCGCGGCTTTACCAAAAGCTTGTCAAAGGCGAAGAATCAGTTGTGCAATTGTTTGGTAATTTAGATGAGCGGCGCGGACCTTCGGCAATGTGGATTGGGGCAATTCCCAAACCGGGTGAGGATTTAGATCAAATTCGCCAAAGTATTGCCGACGAAATCAAAGAACTGGCGACAATCGGCGTCACAGAAGAAGAAATGGGTAAGCTTCGCAACCAGCTTTTTAACGACGAAGTGCGTGGGCGGCAATCTACGATGTTTCGCGCTCAGCGCCTGGCGGAATTTGCCCTTTACGACGGCGATCCGAATTTGTTTAATACTGAATTCGAGCAACTGATGCGCGTCACGCCCGAAGACATCAAAAACGCCGTCGCCAAATTTCTGGATACGGATAACCGTTCGAACATTGATATTGTTCCTGCAAATGTTGGTTAATTGTTTATGAAAACATTAACGTTTTTTATCAAAGGTGTTGCAACTAATAGATTTGCTCAGTTCGTCGTCGTACTTCACCTACTTTCTATCCTTGTTTTTTACTTTTGGACTTTAAATCATCCGTTTACAACTCATGATTTTTACGATCAACCGTGGTTAGTAAAAACGTTTGTTTTTATAAATTGGACTTCAATCATTGTGACAGGTTTGTTGATTTCACCATTTCTCAACATATTTCCCACTTTTGCTGGAAGCCCCTTAAGCGTTCAAATCTATTACTTAGTTTTAATTACAATCTCTTGCCTTAATTGGGCAATAATCGGTTGTGGGATATCGAAACTGATTGGAATATTAAAACTAATAAGGACCAATAATTTGCCCTAGATGTAAAATCACGTATTAACTGAGTTTTTTTATGACAGAAGATTTTCGTAAAAACGCGCCGACGCCGCTGGCACCGCGCTCATTTAATTTACCGACGCCAAACGAAACCGTTTTATCAAACGGCTTAAAACTTATTGTTGTTGAAGACAATCGCTTGCCTATTATTTCGTTTCGTCTCGCTTTTAAAACCGGCAGTGCCAACGATCCGGCGGATTTGCCGGGTTTGACCTCGATGATCGCAACAATGATCAACGAAGGCACGGAAAAGCGCACGAGTCTGCAAATCGCATCTGAAGTCGAAAATTTAGGAGCGTCTTTATCGTCAAGCGCCGGCGCGGACAGCACCGTTGTTGCCGCTTCGTCTTTAGCAGTTTATACAAATAAGATCTTAGATTTAATGGCGGATGTCGTTCTCAATCCCAGCTTCCCTGACGAAGAATTGCATTTACAGCGTGACAACTCCAAACAAGGATTGATTGCTCAACGCGCTCAACCTTCTTTTTTATCAGATGAACGATTGTCAAAAGTCCTCTTTGGCGAGCATCCGTATTCAATAGTTTCGGCAACCGAAGAATCGCTCGATAAACTGACGCGTGAAAGGCTAGAAGAATTTCACCGTCAGATGTTTGTTCCGAACAACGCAGTTTTTGTTGCAGTCGGGGATGTCAAAGCCGATGAATTAAAACAAACTCTCGAAAATTTGTTTGGCGGTTGGGAAAACGGAGTTGAATCAAACAATCAATTTTCTGCACCGCTACAACGCACAGGGCGCGAGATTTATCTGGTTGATCGTCCGGCTTCGGCACAGTCAAATATAGTATTGGCGAATTTGGCAATTGACCGCAGCAATCCGGATTACTTTCCGCTGCTGGTGATGAATCAGGTGTTAGGCGCAGGCGCTTCGTCCAGATTATTTATGAATCTGCGCGAGCAAAAAGATTTTACCTACGGCGCGTATTCTTCGATTGACGCACGCCGCTCGGCGGGGGCGTTTGAAGCCACTTCCGAAGTGCGTTCCTCTGTCACGGGCGACGCGCTCAAAGAATTTTTTTATGAGCTCGACCGCATCCGCGACGAAGAAGTTCCCTCGCAGGAATTACAGGATGCCAAGAATTACATGACCGGCGTTTTTCCAATTCGGCTGGAAACGCAGGAAGGTTTAATTAATCAGCTTGTCACGATGCAGATGTACAATTTGCCATCGGATTATCTGCAAACCTATCGTGACAAAATAAACGAAATTACGGCGGCTGATGTGCAGAGAGTCGCGCAAGAGTATATTACACCCGACAAAATGGCGGTTGTAATCGTCGGCGATGAAAATACTATTTACGAACAAATTCAGCCCTATGCTGAAAATATCCAATTATATGATGCTCAAGGCAATCAGAAAGAGAGAAACAAAATGAACAACGACGTAACTTCTGGCGCGGGCGAAACTTGGAATTTGTCAGTTTCGAGTCCGCAGGGCAATCTACCGATCACAATGCTTTTGATGAGAGAAGGCGAAAGCATCACCGGAACTTTAAACACCCCGGTCGGTGATGGCGCGATTACCGGCGGCACAATCAGCGATAACAACTTAACAGCAACGGCAAGTCTTAGTTTTCAAGGAATGCCCGTTAACGTTAAAATCAGCGGAACAATTGACGGCGATTCGGTTTCTGGCAGTATTGATACTGGAATGCTGGGATCGCTTCCCTTTACCGGAACAAAAGCAGGCTAAACCCGAATGACTTGATAACTCAGAACCGCCTGCCTTAATAGGCGGTTCTGACCCTTCCACAGTAGGCTATTTTGTTTTAACGGCAATTAAATTTCCCTGCCCCGAAAAACCGTCGGCAACGTTTGTCGGCAAAGATTCAAACGTCAAACTAAATTCTTTTTCGCTGAATTTCCCAATTGCTTTGAGCGGCGGATGCGGATTTTCAATCAAATTACCAGCATCAATACGCGGGAGAACGATTGAATCGTTTTCGATTCTGCCGGTCGCCGTATCAAAAATTCCTTGAATCTGCTTTGCTCCTGTCCCAATATTGAAAAAAGCTGTTACTAGGTTTCCCGCCTGCAAAATGTCGATTGAGCCTGCTAGTTTAAATTTGCGGCTTTTTCCGGTAAGACCGCCGGAAGCTTCAAAAGTGCTTTGGGAGACGCGAAAAGTCTGCATTTTGCGACGCCAATTAGAATCAAGTATTAATGAAAGCCCATTATCTTCTGCAAGCGGAATCAACACGATTTTAGCGGGTGCGGTCAGAACCTGCGCCAACATTGCGCCTTTTGGAGGAGAAATCAGGTTAACCTTAATGCTAATCGTTATTTGATCGGTAATGCTAGCCGTAGTTTTCTCAAAATTAATTCCGAAACCGGCAGTCGGTTTTTGTCCTGCAAAAACAGCGATAACCGCATTTTGAGTAAAATCAATTGAATCGGCGGGAATATTTTGCGCCACGTTTTGGAGTTCGGCGTATTGCTCTGAATTGCGCGCAACGAAAACGAACGGCTCTTCCATTCCGCTCTGATCGTCTTGCAATAAAACTTTAAATTCGTCTTTTGCAGTAACTTTTTCCGGCGTCTCAACTTTTTTAATCATGGTTTTTTTACGAATCTTTTTAATTTTCTTTTGGGCTTGCGCGTCTCCCGCACCAATTATTCCGAACAAAACAATTATCATCAACAAATATAAAAATTTCATTTCGATCTCCTAATTTGCAATTTTTTGCGCCGTTTCCTTCAGACGTGCTGTGGCAGCGGCTTCGTCAATCGTTTTAATTTCGCCGTTTTCGTAAATTGTATTCCCCGCAATAATCGTTTGGATGACATCGCGAGCCGAGCTGGAAAAAACCAGCGCCGCATAAACGTCCGTGACGGGTTGCTGCGGGAGAGCGGCAAGTGAGATGACGCAAAGATCAGCTTGTTTGCCAGCTTCGAGACTACCCGTTTCGTTTTCAAGCCCTAAAGCCATCGCACCGCCCAAAGTCGCTGCATGAAGAGCCGTTTCTGCTTTAATAAATTTGCCGCGCGTTCGTTGCAGCAAATCAGCGAACCGCGCTTCCTCCAAGATGTCGCAAACATTGTTGCTCGCAACAGAGTCGCTGCCTAAACCAACGACAATGTTCTTTTTCAGCATTTCAGCAAACGGCGCGATGCCATGCGCGAATTTGGCATTTGATTTCGGGCAATGCGCGATTTTCGTTTCAGTTGAGTGGATAATTTCGAGGTCTTCGCCGTCAACATTGATGCAATGCGCGAGCAGCGGTTTTGTTTTGAGAACGCCGATTTTATTGAGATATTGAATGGTGGAACTTTTTGGCGCGTCCCATGAAACACCGAGATTTTTCAAAACCGCCGCAATATTTCCCGTGCCGGAGCGCATTAACTCTTCTTCGGCTCTTGATTCTGCTGCATGAATCGTCATGGGCAATTTTGAGCCGATTGAAAAATCCGTCAGCATCTCAAATAGCTTTCGGCTGACCGTATATGGCGCGTGTGGCGTAATCCCGATTTTGACAAGGCTGGTTTCAAACTGTTGATTCTCTGATACTTTTTCGCGCAACTCGGTAAACTTTTCCCTTGCTAAATTTTCATCGAGCGCAAACGAGTTTTCCTGATAAGAGATTCCCCGCAAACCGATTTGAGAGAGCGCTTTGGCTCCGGCAAAAGCGTGCTTGCCAATATCTCCAACTGATGTTACGCCAGCGCGAACGGCTTCCGCAGCGCCGCATAACGCCGAATTTTCAATGTCTTCTGGCGTCATTTTCCGGTCGCGAGCGGTGGCTAATTTTAATAACCAAGTTGAGAACTCATTTTCAACCGAATCTAGAAAACCTCGCATCGCCGTCAGTTCAAGATGCGCGTGAGCATTAACAAAACCGGGTAAAATAGCGGCTTCTCCAAAATTCTTTGTTTTTACTTCGGGAAATTTTTCGGCGATTTCTTTTTGAGTGCCAACGGCAATAATTTGCGAACCGTTAAATGCAATTGCGCCTCTTTCAATCGGCGCGGATGAAATCGGTAAAATCCAATCGGCAGCGTAAACGGTAATAGGTAATAGGTAATAGGTAATAGGTCTTGCTCCAAAAATGAATGATGTCTTGGATATTCTACTAATTACCTATTACCTATTACTTTGTAAAGAACGGTAACGCTGTAAAATTTCGGTGACGTAGGCGCGAGTCGTGCGGATGTCAATGCGGCTAATAAATTCGTTCTCTGATAAAGAGGGCGCTCCTTCGGGCACCTTGTCCCACTCGGAAACACGGCTGGCTCCGGCGTTATAAGCTGCCAGAACGCGGGCTTCCGGGGCAGGCGAATCACGGTATCTTTCACCTAGTTTTTCCAGGTACCAGCAGCCGATTTGAACGTTTCTTTCGGGTTCGCGCAAAACAGCTATGTGATCGCGGGCAATTTGCTCTTCAAAATCTCCGATACCCGTTTCTTTTGCCCATTCGCGGGCAACAAGCGGCGTAATTTGCATTAACCCAACCTCGTCTGCTTCGCCTATTTTGGCGGTCTGAAAATAAGTCTCCTGATAAATTACGCTCCAGACCAGTTTTGGGTCAAGTCGGTAAATCGCCGCTTGTCGTTGGATGATCGGGTCAAAACGGTGAATCCAATATCTATTACCGAAATACAACCCGACAAGCGATAATGCCGCCAATAGCAACAAGAGAAGCGGCAAAAAACGACGCAGCCACAAAGCCGCAACAAAAGGCGGAGACGGGCGCGGATCACTTTTTGAATTAATTTCGCTTGCCTTGGTTGTGGAAGAAACTGGCGAACCTGGATTTTGCATCAATCCCTGTGTCATAAAATGTTCAATAATTTTTATCGGTTTGGCTCAGATTCCTCTCCGGGCATTTTGTCCATCTCCGGTTGCGGCGGCGCACTGCTGGCAACGCCGCGAATGTAGCGAGTACGTCCCCTGCTGGGGCGCATCCCGGAGCGTACCATTTCAGCGAATAAATCCATGTCATAATCAGCTTCGCGCGACATTTCCTCGCGGGTTTCATGCAAGAT
>JBDTZD010000418.1:0-5947 GCA_040005335.1 Pyrinomonadaceae bacterium
CGGCAAGTTGTTCAATAGTTTTCTTATTTGAATCAACGCGAATTCTTTGACCGTTCGATTCAATGAATACGACACCTGGAGCGGTTTCGTCGAACACGACTTTAATTTTATTAGGGTCTTCGTTGCGCTGACTTGAATTTGCCGGTTCGACCTTGGCTTCTTTCGGTTTTGCGAGGGCTGCTTGAGCGGAATGTTGAGACCAGCTCTTAGAAACACTTCCCAGCAAAATTAAGGTCGCCGCAACGACATATATGGCATTTCTTGGTTTTAACGTTTGGGTGAAAGTTTTTTTAGTCATGGTTCATAAAAGAAGCTGACCGAGACTGACTGCTTTCGCGGACAGAGGAAGCCATTACTTTTCCTTTCTTATTTTTCAGCTTTAGCATATTTGTAAAATTAGGTTGATCTTACGGCAGATATAACGATGGAACAGATTTATCAGAGCTTAAGCCAAAAGTTTTGGCGTTCAGATTTCCGTTGCTGCTCGACCTGATGTACCAATTTCCGTTGCGATAAACCGCGATGTCGGCTTTGGCATCACCGTCATAATCAGCCGGAACAAGCACATCGCTTGCCAACCCCCAATTGACAGCTTGCAAACTGTTTGAGGCGCTGCTCAGAATGTACCAATTATTACCGGAAGGACGAAAGACGGCGATGTCGGTTTTGCCGTCCCCGTCGTAGTCGGCGGGCACCAATTTATCAGAACTTAAGCCAAATTGTTTGGCTAGTAAACTCCCGTTTGAGCTTTGGCGAATGTACCAAACTCCATTGGAAGGACGAAAAACAGCTGCGTCAACTATTTTATCGCCGTCGAAATCGCCGCGAACCGGAATGTCTCCGGTCGTTCCCCATTGCAGCCCGACATACTGTGTTGCGGGTGTTGCCGAAGGTCGGTAGTAAAAAGTGTTGTTTGAACCGCGATAAACTGCCAAATCAGCTTTCCCGTCGCCATCCCAATCACCTACCGTGGGTATATCACCCGTGCTTCCAAATTGCCCGCTGCTGACGGTATTAGTCGAGCTTTGCAGGATATAGAAAAAGGCAGTATTCGGATTCGAGGTTTCGCGCCACACTGCGAAATCTGTTTTATCATCATTATCGAAATCGGCGGGTATCGGCTTATCTGTTGACTGTCCCCACTGAACCCCGGTAAAACCTCCCGAACTGCGATTTACATACCAGGTGCCGTTGCCCGGGCGAAAAACACTCAAATCGCTTTTGGCATCGCCATCAAAATCAGCAGCCACGTGATGGGCAATAATAATGGTCGTTGCTGGCGGAACCATAACATTAGTCAAATAAATTTGATCTCCATTCGAACTGCCATCATTATTTGCCTGATTTCCGGCAGCATAAAAAGTTACAGGTCCAACGTTCGTTGCAGGCGCTGTCCAATTAAAAGTCCAGACTGCACCATTTAGTTGATTGGCGAAAGTTCCGGTAGCTGTATGTTCCACGTATGAACGGTTGCTTCCGGCAATAATTTGAGTATTGCCTGAGAGATTGGCAAAAGAACCGGCTGCTGTATTATTGGCTAAAGCCGTTAATTGAAAGCCCCATCGTTTGCGCGTTTGGTCGGTAGCGATATGACGAACCACGATTTGGTAGGTCTGACCGGGTGCATAGTTTTGCGGCGCAGTGATAGTAAATTGTCCGTTGCCGGTATTAGAAATGTGGCAATTTGAGCAAGTTGCCTCACCGGGCGCGCCAGTATTCGATGCAGGCGGACCGGAGCTAAACGCAGTAGTAGTTTGAACAAAGAAATTATTTAAAGTGAAACCCGCGATTGCAAATCCGGTAAAAAGCAGCACAAACAAAATCTTAATTTTTTTTAATCTCATGATATTCGTCTCCAAAAAGGATAAAGCGTCAGATAGAATCTGATGGTTAATCTAAATGTTTCAAATTTTCAACCGAGTGGAAACGAGAAGTTCCTTTTATGAAACGGACTTTTTATAGGGGCTAAAAGAAACTAGCTTAGATTTACCAAGATCTGACGATTATTTAGAAAACTCGAAAGTGTGACCAATTTAGAAACAGCATCAAAATCCAGATTTCGCACCTAATATTTGCTACTTTCCTAAACTATGAAGCGACAGGTAACACTAGAAAACACTTCTTAAAACTCTTTACAAAATATCTCTTGAACAAAATTAACTTTCCTGCACAGTGCAAAAAGCAAGATAAACCAGACACTTACCTAACTCTCCTGCACCCACAGAAGAATTTTAATGCTCAATTGGTGTGTGATTAATGAAACCTGTCAAATGCGCCTTCGATGCTTGCATTGAAGCGAAATTAAGTTTAATTTGGCAAAGTTTATTTAGTTTGAAAATAATGATGTTAGAGTTTTGCAGCAAATTCAAGACACCGATTTGACTATCGCAAAAACAACACAAAACATCAACTAAAAAATTTAAAACTTGTTTTAATTAATTCCGTCCTATCGTAGCTTAAGTTTTCTCGCGTTTGTCTAGGTAAATAATAATTGGCAGCTTACCAATGGTCTTATGTGAAAAATTTCAAAATCTTGCTGCTCGCTCTAAAAAGTAGCGCACTTGACTGTTTAAGGAGTAATGTCGGTATAATTTACGGAAGACGCGGATGGATTGTGCTGGCGATTACGATTGATTATACGCTCGAAGCAACTTATCTGGAAGATTTTCTGAGGCTTCGTTTACTATTGCATTTGCCACAAATTTTGCAGAAAAGGTTTGGCATGATCACGAGGCTTACATTACCGAAAATGAAGTACGGCGAACATAATTTACTATTTTCACGTCTAATTCACGTATGATTACCACGGCACAGCCCGCAATGAACAAAGCTGTCAAGACTGCTAAAAAACTAACTTTTTTAAACGCTCCGGTTGTTACTGCTCCGGGCGTTTTTAATTACGAAAAACTCACTCCGCAAGCGGCCCGAAAAATCGTGGCTGAGTTTGAGAAATCTGGACGCGTGATTGATACGGCAGTTGGCCACGAAGCGACCGCCGAACTGATGACGCGGCTGCTCAAGTTTCCGGTCAGGTTTAACCGCACCGAATTTGTTCAGGAGGCTGGCGACGTCGCGCTAATTTTCAGGCTTCACAAACGCGCTCCCGAAGGTAAAATTCTTTGCTGCGAAGAACTCGAAGCTATTGGCTACGAATTCGGGTTGTTGACGCGGCTTGATTAAAAATTAACGGAACATTGAAACATCCATTTTGTAATGCTCGTCGAAATCAACGACCAAAGTGATTTGCCTAAGTTCGTCTAAACGTCGCTTCGCGCGCCTAATATTCGTTTTGGTGCGAGCTGCCATTTGACCGAATAAATTTCTGCCGGCCTGCATTTCAGCCTCGACTTTAAGGCGCAATTGATTGTTTTCAGATTCTGCGAGCTCGGCGCTTTCCTTTCGCAAAACCAGAAGGCGGTGTTTAATCTGATAAATCTGCCTAATCACCCGTACCAACACCGCTCCCAAATCCTCGCCTTTGATTAAATCAGGGCTGTCGCGATACTCGCTTAATAATCCGAACAAAATGTTTTCATCACCAGCCGCAAAAGCATTATTTGCCTGCGCCATTAGCAAATTACGTTTTTCACGCTCTTCTGCGCTCACCGCTAAATCCGGGTGAATTAATCTTGCAAGACGCCGATAAGCGTTTTTTAGATGGGGTGATGGGTTAAATTTATGACTGCACGACTGCCAAGTTTCTTCAGCATTTGAGGCGGCAGATTGGGCGGCTCGCTCGCGGGCTTCAAAGGCTTTTCGTTGAATTTCAAGATCGTCAGGCGCGAGACGGGCTTCCTCCTTAGCAATTTCGGCTTCTAATTCGTCCAGTTCGGTGTAAAATCGAGCAACTTCCTGCGTGTATCGCGCTGCAAATATTTTCAACTCTTCGCGAAAACCAATTATTTCTTCTTCACTTTGGGCAAGGCGGGATTCAAGACGTTCCAAAACTTGGCGTTTTTTGTTTAACTCAAACTCTTCGGGCGACTTTTCTTTCATATTTTAAAACGGCTGTGCAATTAACATTAGACAAAACAAAATGAGCAGAAGGCAAATCTGTTTGCTCTCCGCTCACCAGTAACTATTTTTTACTTTGTTTGATGAAAGTCCCGACACGCGAGACTTAAGTTTTTGTTAGCTTTATCAGCCTTCGACTTCGGAAAACTTGCTAACCGCAGCGTCTTCAGCTTCTTTGATAGCCTTCAGGTTTTCGCTTTCAATCGCCGTCAACATCGAATCGGAGTAACTCGGATCAGGTTTATACCAGGATTGTTCGGAAAAATAATCATTAAGAACTTTGGTTTTAAAAATCCTCCCGTGTCGGGCATAAATCTCGTTCCGCAACAGTCGCAAGTCTTCGGTAAAAAGGCCGGAAAAGTCGTCAGCCGTTTTTGGCTTTTTGGCGATTTCTTCGCGCAAACGGTTCTCAACTCGCAGAATCGTTTCGACGTTTTTCTTTTCCGTATTGTTCAAAATAACTTTACTTTGGTCTTTGATTGGACGGTACCATTCTTGAAATTCAAAAAACGAGCGATAGCCGGGCGTCACAAATTTTTTGCCGTGGCGCGCGTCAAACTCATTTCGCATAATTCTGAGTTCGCTAATTGTGGCTCCTTCGAGCATTTTTTCTGTTAACAAGACATTTTGAAATTTGTCCATGTCGCCGGGAGAAACTGCGACATGGCGTTCGGATTCACGTTTTTTGGTGATAGTTTCGATGTTGCCGTGTTCGATCTCGCTCAAAACGGCAGCCGAGTAATCTGGATTGGCTTTATACCAGTACCGTTCTTCAAAATAAGTCTGAAGCCAAGGCTCATCGGGGAATGTTTTGCCGTGAATTGCTTCGATTTCGGCAATCATCACGCGCCATTCAGCAGCAGTGTTAGCATAAATTTTATCTTCGGGAATTGGCTGCTTTTGCCAAAACCGCAAATCGCCGGGTTGCACTGAATCGTGTTTTTCGGCTTCGGCTTGGCGAATCAAATCAATGTTGCCTCGCTCCATCTGATTAAGCAGAGAGTTGACAAACCTCGGATTCGGTTTATACCAAGCGTGTTTCTCTAAATACTCCTGAATTGATTTTTCTTTAAAAATGCGTCCGTGACGTCCAAAAACTACGCCGCGCACGTTTTGCAAATTCTCAAGTTCTAGCTTCTGCAAATCTTTGAGAAGGGCTTTTTGCTTGCCGTAATTAAAAGTTTCCCATTTCTTTATATTGTCTTGAGCCGCCGAACCAGCCGAAAGCAAAATGACGAACGCCAAGACAAAAAGAAAATGCGTTAGATTTTTCATAGAAGATATTCTCCCCGACGTGAAGTTTAGACGCACTCGGGACGTTCGTCAATAATTTTATTTGCGAGTTTTACGCATTGATAAAACGCCAACCTGCACCAGCGGATTGGACACGTAACTTCAAAGTTTAGTTTTAGTTTGCGAAGAAGTGACAAGACCTTTCCATTCATCTTTCGGCGCGGCGCGGTAAAGCCGGATTCTAAATGTGCGAGCAATGCGCTCCTTTCCGCCAATATCGTTAATTCTTTCGGTGTAAACCGCTACAACATTGAACGAAACAGAGTTTGGCGTATGCCATTCAAAATTCGGTTCGCTGTCTAAACCAAATGATTCAACTTTGCCAATGATATGATTGAAATGATAGTTTCCCATAAATTCTTCTAAACCAAACTTTCCAATCAGCTTTCGCACCTCGGCAGGGGTTGGGTCGGGAATTCCTTCGAAACCCTCCGAAGTGATAAAGTATCGCCAGTAAACATATCTGCCGCCCATCACATCGTAAGCCGCGTAGCCTCTCATAATAATGAAAATTCCGGGTTCTTCCGCTTTGAGTTTTTCAATAAACGTTTTCTGGCTCGCAAAATCAAATCCATCAAAATCAATGCGCTGCCAACCGAAATCATCACCAAGACGTTCGGCAGTTTTAAAATCAAGCTTC
>JBDTZD010000028.1:0-5947 GCA_040005335.1 Pyrinomonadaceae bacterium
CTTTGAGATTTACTATGAAACGCACGGAACCGGCGCGGCACTTGTCTTAATTCCCGGTTTTGCCTCCGGCGCCTGGAACTGGTTTTGCCAAATTTCTGATTTAGCACAGCATTTTCAAGTTATAACGTTTGATCCGCGCGGTGTTTCACGCTCTCAAATTTCAGCCGAAACGCGCGTTACGATTTCAACCATTGCCGATGATGTCGCCAACTTGCTCGAACACCTTAATATCAAACGGGCAAACATTTTGGGCGCATCTTTTGGCGGATTTGTGGCGCAGGAATTTGCTTTAAAATATGAGGAGAAACTCGACAAATTGATTTTGGCTTGTACGAGCTTCGGCGGCAAAAATCATGTTGCGCCGACAATAGATGTGTTGCTGGCTTTTGCCTCAACGGAAAACTTGAATTCGTCCGAACGGATTCGCAAATTTATGATTCCGGCTTTTACGCCCGATTTCGTTGAAAAGCATTTTGACGAAGTTAAAAAGGTTTGTCGTCTGCGTGAGCAAAACGTAGTACCGGAAGCTGTATATTTGGCGCAACTGCAGTCTGCGACAAGTTTTGATGCGGAACAACGAGTTTCGACAATTTCAGCCCAAACGCTGATTTTAACAGGCGGACGTGATTTGGTTGTGCCGCCACAAAATGCAGCAAACCTGGCGCGGGCAATTCCAAATTCAACTGTCAAGGTTATTGCCGACGGCGGACATTTGTTTTTCATCGAAAAAGCGAATGAATTTAACCAAGCGGTGATTGAGTTTTTGCAAATAATCGGTTCTGACATGAATTATGCGTAATGGAAAAATTATTGGGACTGGCGTCTCGGTTCCCGAAAAGATTTTGACTAATGAGGATTTAAGCCAAATGCTCGGCGAAGACATTAACGAGTTTGTCATTAATAATTTAGGGATAGCAGAGCGGCATATTCTCGCTGAAGACGAAAGCGCGGCGGATTTAGCGACTGCCGCTGCGCAACAGGCGTTAGCTGATGCCAACACCTCTGCCGACGAAATTGATTTAATAATTTTGGCGACCGATACGCCGGAATATATGTCACCCGCAACGTCAGTCGTCGTGCAACACCGTTTAGGCGCAAAAAACGCCGGAACTTTTGATGTTAATTGCGCCTGCGCCGGATTCGTCACAGCGTTTGACACTGCGCTGAAATATATTATTGCGGACAAGAATTATCGCAAAGTCCTCGTCGTAGGCTGCTATGCGATGTCAAAATTTTTGGATTTTAGCGAAAAGAAGACCGCCACAATATTTGCAGATGGTGCAGGAGCAGTAGTTCTCGAAGCGATTAATGCCGATGAAACCGGCAAGCATCAAGGAATTCTCGCTTCTAAACTGGAAACCTACGGCGAGTATTATGATTTTCTGGGTATCTTTGCGGGCGGATCGCGGATGCCGATAACCGCTGAAGTTTTAGAAAAAGGCTATTACAACAAAGTCCGTTTCGCCAAAAGAACGCCGCCCGAAATTAATCTCGAAGGCTGGCCGCGCATCGTCAGCGAAGTTTTAGAACGAGCTGAATTAAAGTGTGAGGATGTAAATTTGTTTCTCTGGACACAAGTTAACCTGAACACGATTCGCGCGGTTATGTTGCAGCTGAACTTGCCGATGGAGCGCACTCACACCATCATGGAAAAATGGGGCTATACGGGATCGGCTTGCATCCCGATGGTTTTGGATGACGCGATTCGCGCCGGCAAATTAAAACGCGGCGACACATTTGTTATGTGCGCTTCGGGCGGCGGAATCAACATGGCGGCAATGGTCTTTCGATATTGAGTGAGATTTCAAAATATTTACAGCCTTTTTCGTGAGCAGACTGCGAAACATCGCGGCAAGCCCGTTTTTTATTCGCGCAAGAATGATGGCTGGCAGTCGCAGAATTGGGAAGATTTTGAAGAACAAGTTCACGATTTTGCCTGCGCTTTAATGGCAAAAAATTTGACGCGCGGCGCAAGCGTAGTAATTTTGGCTGGAAACGTTCCGGAATGGACAATCTGCGACGTCGGAACGATTGCTGCGGGCGGCGTTGGAGTCGGCATCTATCCGACCAGTTCACCTGAACAATGCGAACACATCATCAATCATTCTGATGCGGAGTTTGTTTTTGTTGACACTTACGAGCAGTTTGAAAAAATAACAGATACCAGCGAACCTTTTCAAAAATTAAAAGAGATAATTTGTCTTAAAAACACGGATGGAACCTCAGTTGAACTTGTAGAAAATCGAAACCGGGTAAGTGTAAATGCGAAATATATTCCTGTTACAAGCTACAAAGATTTCCTCAAATTCGGAAACGAAACCCGTCGTGAATTTCTGTCGAAAGTTGAAGAAATTGGCTTCAACACCAAACCCGACGAAACTGCAATTATGGTTTACACTAGTGGGACGACAGGAAAGCCTAAGGGAGCAATGCTTTCGCATCAATACATTTTAAATTCATGTGAATCCTTGCAGCAATCGGTTCCAATTTTCGAGACAGACGTTTCGTTTTCATATTTGCCGGGCTGTCACGTCGCCGAACGAATTTCGGGCATTTATAACCGGCTTTACAACGGCGCGAGCGTTTATTTTGTTGACGATTTATCAAAACTGTATGCTTATATGCTCGAAGTTAAGCCGACTGTTTTTGCTTCCCTGCCCCGATTCTTTGAAAAGATTTACGCCAAAGTCGTTTCGGAATATGGCGGAGACGCGGATTCGCAAAAGGTTAAGGACGCTTTTGGCGGCAAAATCAGATTAGCAACCAGTGGTGGCGCGCCTTTGCCAAATGAGATTGCGGATTTCTTTGCCCGCGCCGGACTGCCGATTTTGCAGGCTTACGGATTGACTGAAAACATTTGTGTGGCATTTAATCGCGCTGATGATTTCAAATTCGGAACGGTCGGCAAACCGATGCCGATGTGCGCGGTTAAAATTGCTCCTGACGGAGAAATCCTGGTTAAAAGCCCGATGATGTTTTCCGGTTATTACAAAGAACCTGAGAAAACGGCTGAAATGTTTAACGCGGAAGGGTGGCTGAAAACCGGGGATTTGGGCAGTTTAGACGAAGAGGGGTTTCTAAGCATTACAGGGCGGAAAAAAGAAATCATTGTGCTTTCAAACGGGAAAAATGTGGCGCCAGCCTTGCTCGAAAATCTCCTAAAAGAAAATCATTTAATTTCTCAGGCTTTTATTTACGGTGACGGTCGAAGTTTTTTGACTGCGATTATTACGCTCAATCAGTTGGAAGCCGAAGTCTTTGCAAGGGTGAACAATTTGGAGTTTGCGAATTTTGCTGATTTAACAAAGAAGTCTGAAATTCAAAAAATCGTCCACGCGCAAATTGAAAAAACAAACGCTCGCGTTTCTTCGAGCGAGCAAATTAAAAAATTTGTCGTTTTAGAACGTGATTTTTCGGCTCAAGCTGAGGAAATAACGCCGACGTTAAAACTTAAGCGAAACGTCATCAATCAGAAATACCACGATATTTTGCAGCGATTGTACGAATAAATTTATGAAAAACTCGATTTTTGCCTTTTTGCTACTTATCGTTTTATCGTTTGTTGCTGCTGCGCAAACCGCTGCGCAGCAGGAAAAGTCGGTCACAGTTTTCGGCGCTAAAATCAATTACGTCGAAGCCGGAGACGCGACGAAACCAACGGTTATTTTGCTGCATGGGCTTGGTTCCAGTGTTGTTAGCTGGCAGTTTAACATTCCGGCTTTAACCGGAAAATACCATGTGGTTGCGATCGACCAAATCGGTTTTGGCAAATCCGACAGACCGATGCTCAAATATCGGGTCGGGACATACGTTGATTTTTTGGACAAATTCATGTCCGAAACAAAAATTGAAAAAGCCACGCTTGTCGGTAATTCTTTGGGCGGCTGGGTCGCGGCTTGGATGGCAATTAAATATCCGAATCGAGTCGAAAAAATTGTTTTGGCAGACGCCGCCGGGTTCAAACCCAGCGAAATTGATTTCAAACAAATTTACGGGCTTAACTATTCAACGCGCGACGAGCTGCGCGCGCTTGTAAAACTCATTTTTTACAACCAGTTGGTTTTCGGAAGCGATGCTTTTATCGAAGAATCAATGCGCCAACGCGTGCTGGCAAACGACGGCTACACAATTAACAGCCTGATCGAATCAATCAAACGCGAAGAAGATTTTCTGGATGGACAGCTTTCAGCAATTAAAAAGCCGACCCTTGTTATTTGGGGTAAACAGGACGGCTTGCTCAAGCTTGCCGACGGAGAGCGTTTTAACAAAGAAATAGCGGGTTCGCAACTCGTCGTTCTCGACCAATGCGGTCACGTCCCGCAGGTCGAAAAGTTTGCCGAATTTAATGCCGCAGTTCTCAAGTTTTTAGAAGGAAAATAAAATGGATTTACAAATTGGAGACAAATTTTCAACTAGCAGACAAATCACCGACGCGGTTGTTCGCGCATTCGCCGACCTTTCCGGCGATTACAATCCGATTCACCTCGATGAAGAATTTGCTAAAACGACGCAATTTGGGCGGAGGATTGCGCACGGAATGATCTCAGGCGCGTTAATTTCCGCCGTTTTGGGTTATGAATTTAAAGAGCGAAAAGTCGTTTATCTTTCGCAAACGCTTAAATTTACCGCTCCGGTTTTTCTCGATGATACAGTTACTGCGACCGCGACCGTCACTAATATTCGCACTGATAAGCCTATTGTCACTCTCGAAACCGTTTGCTCGAATCAAACGGGCGCAACGGTCGTCAAAGGCGAAGCAGTGGTTATGATTTTACCTTAATAGAAGCAGTGTTTAATGGATAATAACTCCGAAAAAGTTTTGCCATATGCCTGGTATGCGCTCGCGCTTCTAACATTAGTCTACGTCTTGAATTTTCTTGATCGTGTATTAATTCTTTACCTTTTCACGCCCATCAAAGCGGAATTTAATTTTACCGATTTACAACTCTCCCTGCTCGGAACAACTTCTTTTGCGATTTTTTATACGCTCCTTGGCATTCCGTTCGGACGCATGGCAGACAAGGGATCAAGAAAAAGATTAATTGCAATCGGTTTAATCATCTGGAGTTTATTTTCGGGTCTCACCGGGTTTGCAGTTGATTTTTGGACGCTTTTCTTTTGCCGTCTGATGGTCGGAGTTGGAGAAGCAACGCTCGGGTCGGCGGCCATCTCGCTTCTTAGTGATTACTTTCCAACGCGGTTGCGGGCGACGGCTACCAGCATCTATTCCATGGGAATTGCGCTCGGCGCAGGTTTAGCGGCATTTTTGGGCGGTTGGATCGGACAAGTTTACGGCTGGCGGTGGGCGTTTTACCTGCTTGGTTTTCCCGGAGTTTTTCTGGCAGTTTTAGTTTTCTTTTTGCGCGAGCAACCGCGCGGTCATACTGAAACCTCTGAAGTCAAATATTCGAGCAGCGATTGGAAAATATTGTTGACCTCAAAGCCACTTCTGTTTCTGTATCTTGGTTATGCTCTGCTTGGGTTAGCAACAAATAATCTTAACATTTGGGGCGCGACCTTCTTAATCAGGCTGCACAAATTTGATCTTGCCACCATTGGAATTTGGGGCGGTATCTTAACGCTCTTAGCCGGAATTCCCGCTACACTTTTGGGAGGAGTTTTTGCTGATTGGTTTCGGCGGCGTCAGCGGGGCGGACGAATGCTTTACGGAGCAATTCTTTCGCTCTTTTCAATTCCCTTTTGGCTCCTTTTGATTTTTACCGAGAATGTTTACTTGATGGTGCTGGCTAATTTCTTTCTGCTTTTTGCAGGTCTAGCGTGGCTCGGAGCGGCAGCGGCAGATGTGACGGAAGTATCCGGCGCAAACTTGCGCGGACTCGGCATTGCCATTTATTTTTTCGCGGTCAACATCGCCGCATATGTAATCGGCTCAAATTTGATTGGCAAACTTAACGATTACTTTAATGTAACGGAAAATCCACGTATG
>JBDTZD010000113.1:0-5933 GCA_040005335.1 Pyrinomonadaceae bacterium
GCGGCAACGGTTATTCAAGACATTACGCGGTTGAAAAACTTTACCGAGACGCTCGCATCACCACCATTTACGAAGGCACGAGCGAAATGCAGCGGATTGTTATTTCACGCGGGATTTTGAAGGATTAAAATGCTTTTTGAGGTTATCAGGAAAACATCTTCTTGAAAAAGCTTCCGACGCGGCGAAAAGGATAAGCAATTTTCTGCCAAGCTGAAGATGGTTTGGAACAACAATCTTGAATTTCATCATCTAAAATAGCTTTTGTTTCGACTTCATGAGAACTAAGAATTTTCTTCTCGGTTATCAGTATTTTTTTGTTTTGAGTTTTCGCCGTATCTACGAGCGAAAAGTTACAAACAACCGCAAATGTTCTTTCTTCCTCGTTTGAAGGCATAAATATCCATAACTTCGCGCTGTTTTCACACGATTTTCGCAGCAACGGATGCCCTGAGACAGCAACCGCGCTTTTAACTTCACCACTCTTATTAATTGCTGTTCGAACATTGACGGCTCCGCTGATTCCGGCTTGAGCAGTGATTACCGGATAATCAGGAATCGTTTGGGTGGAAATTTGTATATTTTCTTGCGCCTGACAGGAGATGCAAAGTGCTCCCCAAACCAAACAAAAAAACGCAAAAGATTTGACGTTAAAAATCATCATGATTTTAAAGTGTAATGTAAATTTAAACAGTCACCATATCGAAGGCAACTATTAAAAAGCTGAATTTGCAATAAAATTAAAGCCAAAAAGAAGTGCAAAAACAAAAAAAATCGTTAAAATCGAAGTCAAAAATGCCTGTGTTTTACGGCGCGTGGCGGTGTGCCGATAAATATATGTGCTGACGGCGGTGATGACCAAAATTAAAACAAAAATTTGCAAATAGAGCCAGTTGCTGTTTAGAAAAAGCGGAGCGTGAAAAATGAAATTTGCTAAAACGAACCACGCGCTCGCCGAAACAAAGGAAACAATTAGCGAGGACAGAATTATCAACTTCCAACGCATCTCTAAAATGATAAACTAAAAGCAAATTTGATGAGCAAATAACTTTTGAAAGCATAGCACACGACGTTCAAAGGAAAATAAATGAGCGATTTTCAGTTGGATTTGAATAATACGGCGGTGGCTTTTGCCAGTAAATCAAACGCCGAACTCAAAAAAAAATACTGGCTTTTTTTCCTGATGGGTTCGCCGCTTTTGACGAACATCGGGACGAAATCCGCCGAACTCGGTTTATCTCTCGGTTTGCCAATCAAATTTTTTATTAAGCAGACTATTTTTCGGCAATTCTGCGGCGGTGAAACAATTGCGGAATGTGAGCCGACAATTCAAGATTTAGGACGCTCTAACATCGGCACAATCCTCGATTATTCGGTCGAAGGCAAATCCGACGAAACAGTTTTTGAATTTACCAAAGCTGAGATTCTGCGGACAATCGAACGCGCTGACGCCGACCGAAACGTCCCTTTTGCAGTTTTCAAAACAACCGGAGTTGCTCGTTTTGAACTGCTTGAAAAGGTGAGCGCAAATCAAAATTTGAGCGGCGCCGAACAGATTGAATGGCAAACAGCTAAATCACGCGTTCATGAAATTTGCGAAACAGCTTACAAACTTAAACAGCCCGTTTTTATAGATGCCGAAGAATCCTGGATTCAAGATGCGATTGATGCATTGGCTGCGGAAATGATGCAAGCCTACAATCGCGCCGAACCGATTATCTATAATACGATTCAGCTTTATCGTCACGACCGTTTGGATTTCCTGAAAAAATCATCTCAAGCTGCTGCCGCAAATAATTATTTTCTCGGAGCGAAATTGGTTCGCGGAGCGTACATGGAAAAAGAACGAGCCCGCGCCGCAGAGTTGAATTATCCCTCGCCGATTCAGCCGGATAAAGAATCTGCTGACCGCGATTATAATGACGCTTTGCATTTTTGCATTGACAATATCGAGAGCATTTCGTTTGTCGCGGGAACACACAACGAAGAAAGCGTTCAGCTTCTGGCGCGATTGATGCACGAGCGCGATTTACCGAGCGATCATCCGCACATCTATTTTTCACAGCTTTATGGGATGAGCGATAATCTTTCATATGTTTTGGCGAAAGAGGGTTATAACGTTTCAAAATATGTTCCTTACGGTCCGGTCAAAGATGCTCTGCCGTATCTAATTCGCCGCGCACGCGAAAACACTTCGGTGATGGGACAGATGAGTCGGGAACTCGATTTAATAAGTCAGGAAATAACGCGCCGGAAACGGCCGCAACCGCAACCGCTGCCGATTCGTACACAGGAGAATGAAAATGTTTTGCCCGAAATGCGGAAAAGGTGAGCAAATACCAAATGCATATTGTCGCGCTTGCGGCGAATGGCTGCCGGATGTCAACAATTTAAGTCGGCACGGAAGGGTTAAACTGCCGCCAGAAAAAAGACTGAAAATCACTCTGATCTTTAACTTGTTGAGCGCCATATTCGCTATCATTTCGGCAATTGTACTAATCACAAGCTTTCCCGATGATAGGCTTCCGGGAGTAGCAATTGCGATTCCACTCTGCTTAGCAATTACCGCTTGGCAAATTGTGGGTTTTATTTTGACTTTTCAGCTTCGCCAAGATTTGAAACGCCGTCGTCAAGGTTTTCAGGCTTCGAGTAATCAACTTAACACGTCGGAATCAAGTGACAACGCTTTGCCGCCCGCGAATACTTCGCAATTTGTTCGCCCATTTGCGAGCGTCACCGAAAATACAACTTCGCTGCTCGAACCAATTCAAAAAAAAACAACTAATAAATTTGATTGATGAAGCAGGGCTTTTTTGTTACCGGAACGGACACAAATGTCGGCAAAACCGTTGTTTCGGCGGCATTGGTTTGCGCCTTGCGCGAGCGACATAAAGTTTGTTATTGGAAGCCAATTCAGACCGGAATTGAAACCGATAACGATACTCAAACCGTGAGGGATTTAGCAAATTGCGCTGAGACAGAAATTTTTGATGTTGGTTTGCGCCTTGAAAAACCATTCTCGCCGCATCTTTCAGCGCGGCTGGCGAACGTCTCGATAGAAATTGATGCGATTGCGCGTCTCTTTGAAAAAGCGAGCGATGATTCGGTCTGGATAGTTGAAGGCGCGGGCGGCGTGTTTGTCCCGCTCAATGAAAAAGATTTAATGATTGATTTAATTACTAAGTTAAAGCTCCCTGTGATTATCGCGGCGCGGTCTGGTTTGGGAACCATCAATCATACTTTGCTGACGCTCGAAGCTTTGAGAAAACAGGGTTTAGAAATTGCGGGCGTGATCATGAGCGGCGCCCCGAATGCCGAAAATCGAGCGGCGATTGAACATTTCGGAGCCGTCAAAGTTTTGGGTGAACTGCCTTTTATAAATAATTTAAAATTTGACGATCTGCAAAATTGGGCGAAAAATCTACAAATTTAGAGGTTTCGGCTGACGAACTGGTCGCGCGTCTGCTCTCGCTTGAGGCGTCAGCAAAGCTCGCTTTGCTGGATAGTTGCGGGCGCAGTCTCGGCGGTTCAAAGTTTCTGATCGCCGGAATTTATCCAACTGAAACTTTTGAATATAACTGCCAAACACAGAGGGACGCTTTTGCCGCTCTCCAATTCCTTGACGAAAAACTTCAATTTTATCAAACGCGACAAGATCCAACGCAACCATTTGGCGGCGGGATTTGTGTGGCCACTTTTGCTTACGAATTTGGTCCCTTGCTGGAAGACTTGCGGCTCGAAAGAAAAGAATCGGACAGAGCAAGTGAGCCTTCGGTAACATTGACATTTTACGAAACTTTTGTCGTTCACGATTATTCCGTCAGCAGAAGTTTTATCGTCGGCAAACAAGCTCAAGAATTAGCAAAAATTTTAGACGGCAGAATTTCGATTCTCAAGCATCATGACGTTCCGATGGTATTGCGTAAACCAACAGAGCTTCCCGCTCAATTTGTTTCTTCAAATTTTACCGAAAACGAATATCTTGCGGCGGTTGAAAAAATCCGGCAACACATCATGCGCGGCGATATTTACCAAGCCAATCTAACGCAGCAGCTTTGCCTCAAGCTGCCGGAAAATATCGAATCCGAACAGGTTTTTTTGAATCTGCGCCGGTCCCATCCTGCGCCTTTCGCCGCTTTTTTGCGACGCGCCAATGATTGTGTTGTTTCTGCCTCGCCGGAAAGATTCTTTAAAGTCCAAAGTCCAAAGTCAAAAGCTCAAGGCCGGATCATTACTACCTCGCCAATCAAAGGCACTCGCCGGCGCGGCAAAACGCCTGAAGAAGATTTACTGTTGCGCCGCGAGCTTGAGCAAAGCTCCAAAGACAAAGCTGAAAACGTAATGATTGTTGATCTGCTGCGCAACGATTTGGGGCGCGTCTGTGAATTTGGTTCAGTCAAAGCGGAAAAACTTTTCGAAATTGAAGAACATCCAACGCTCTTTCATCTGGTTTCCAGCGTTCGGGGATGCTTGCGCAAGAATGCTGAAATCAGCGATTTACTCAAAGCCGCTTTCCCCTGCGGCTCGATTACTGGTGCGCCGAAAATTAGAGCGATGCAAATTTTGCATGAAATTGAAACGGCTCCGCGCGGGCTTTCGATGGGCGCTCTTGGTTATTTCGCGTTTGACGGCTCGGCTGATTTGAGCGTGGCGATTCGGACAATGACGATTTGCGATAGAACGGCGGTTTTTAACGTCGGCGGCGGCATCGTTTTCGACAGCCAACCTGAATCTGAATACGAAGAAAGCTGGCTTAAAGCACAAGCTTTGCTCAACGCGACAGGCATCAACATTCCAAATTAACTCTGAATCCTGCTGAAGCGCATCTGTCAGGAACAGCGTTTGCTTTTTTAAATTTACGCATCCCAGCGATGCACTAAAACATTACGCCAGAGGAGATTTTTAATATGGGTTTATTGCGCGGCGGACTAGCCGGTTTGGGAGCGTGGAAATTGGGCGGCGGCATCATCAGCACAATAATAATATTTATACTATTGTACTGGTTACTTGGATTTTTTATGAGATAACAACGCCGGAAAAATTGCGCCACATCGCCAGACAATACAAAATAATAAAAGAGCGAATCAGTCGCTCTTTTATTATTTTAACTCAACCATATCGCTGCATAAAAGCTGTTGTTCTTTAACATCCTGCCAGCCTTGGACAAAACCTTTATCAGTAATTTTCACTTTACTTGCGTCTGCTTCGGAAATTCCCAAACAGAATTTTGTTTTAGCTATTTTCGTGGGCATTTCTAATGGCGGAGTGCAATCATCGAAAGGCGTTTTCGGCTCTAAAGGCAAAGCCACTTCAATTTGCTGTTGAACAGTTTGTTTAGATTTTAACCACGACGCGTTTGGAACAATTTGAACAAAGCGTTGCGGGCAGTTTCTATCTTTCGGCTCGCGAAAAGCTTTTTGCGAAATTTCGATTGTCCCGTCTTTTAGAGGCTCAACGTAAACAACGCTGTCGTTTGTCCCAAAATGACCGCGATTATAAACCAGATAACTTTTATCTCCTGTATTTTTTAGCTCATAAGTGATTTGGATGACGTCCGTTTGATAATTAACCCCGTTGCGTTCGCCTTTTCTTAAGACTTTCGCGCTAAAGGTGTATTCGACATCTCCGACCTTTTTTTTGTCCGTGAATAGATTTTGCATATCGTTTCCCGTTGTTGTCCCGGTATTATTTGCAGATTGCTTTCTATTACCGGAAGAACAATCGAAAAACATTAAGACACCGAAAAGGCAAAATAGAAACGGGACTTTCATAAAAATTATTTTTCACAACGAAGTTAAAAGACTCGTAGAAGGCTCTTCAGTAAGTTTGATGGTGATAGTTTTAGGTTTGATTTCGCCTTCAAACCAAAGACTCAACCTAACGGAGTTTGCTTCCGATCGAACTAACACTTTTATTAGCTTCACGAATTAACATTT
>JBDTZD010000333.1:0-19990 GCA_040005335.1 Pyrinomonadaceae bacterium
GTTGCACTCGAGTGTCCGGCTGGTATTTCCAATCGCCCGGAAACGTTTTGCAAATCTGTTCCCACCGTAGCAGTGCTTCCTTCCAGCGAGTAATTTACCTGGACAGGTTGTGAAGCGGGAGCGGACAGACTAACTGTAAAGCCAGCGGAAGTTGTCCCGGAATCTCCTTCGGTAATTCTGACATCATTAATCGAAAGACATGGTTTATCCCCGCTTGTATTATAAATTATCCCTCTTGAAATCCCGCCACTGTAGCCAATGTCTGGTTTATTATCAGCGTTATAATCAGCTGCAATTAAAGGTCCCGTGAGTCCTCCGATAGAGTAAATGAGCGGGCTGAGCCATGATGGGTTTTGCCCCCCGGAAGGGATGATCACCAAAGTGTTTGAATTTGCTGCCTCATCTCGAAAAGCCAGATCGTCAAAGCCATCCAAATTAAAATCTGCTGTTATCAAACTTTTTCCATTTCCGCTAAAGGGGCTCGAAAAGCTTTCTCCAAAGCCTCCGTTGCCGTCTCCGAGCACACCTTTAACGCCGCCGTCAGCAAATCCGGCTAAATCCAATTTTCCGTCACCGTTATAATCACCGACCACAACGCCGTCTAATGATGGAATTGAGTTTGTCGAAAGAGTGAATTGTCCAGTCCCATCTCCCAGCCACAAATTTACTGTAGTGTTGTCAGAGATAATTAAGTCCAATTTGTTATCGCGGTTGAAATCACCTTTTTCCAGCTTGAGTAGGCTGTTTTGTAAAGCTACGGGGAAATTTGGAGCAAGCGTAAAAGTACCGTCGCCGTTACTGAGAAATGAATAACCGCGAGCATTATATTCAACCGCAAACACATCGTCTTTACCGTCTGAATTAAAATCTCCGACGATAATGTTTTCAAAACCAACATTTAGCGAGGTCGAGATGGGTTCGCCCACTGCTCCGGTTCCATTTCCTAGATAAACATCTATTTGTTTGCTGTTGAACGAATGAGATGTAATTGCATCCTTATTCCCATCACCATTGAAATCACCCGTTCTTATTGCGCTTAAGGCTGCGGGAGTAGAAAAGTTAAGATCGGGCAGGAGTCCCTGATTCCTATCGTTTAGGGCAATGACAACTTCTGATGTTTGATTAAATGGCGTGACATACGCCGAAATAAAATCTTTGTAGCCGTCATTATTAAAATCAGCCGCTTCGATGTTTGTTGTTCCCCAAATAGAAGGTTGTGGACCTATAAAACCATTGTTATTATTGATTAAAACTGAAACTGAATTATTCAGACTTGAGAGGTTTTGAAAGACAATTAAATCCGCTTTGCCATCGTGATTTAAATCATCGGGAAGAATTGAATTTGACCCCGATAAGACTGCCCAGTAAGAAGGGTTTTGATAATTTCCGTTTCCAGTGCCGTACGTTACCATTAGAAGGGAATTGCTAAGCAGTGCGGCCAGATCTTGCTTCCCATCTCCGTTAAAATCTCCGACAGCAATTCCGCTGGGAGCAAGAAAATACAAAAGATCAATTCTGTTTCCGGCAACGAAAGTCCCGTCCCCATTATTAAACAAGGGTTGAAGCCAGTGAGTTGTCGGGGTGCTTTGATCCTCAAAGGACATGGCAATGTCATTGGTTCCATTATTGTTTAGATCGGCAATGCTTATCCCGACTGCCTTTTCGCTGATGCTAAAACTTTGATCGACGATGAACACTCCGCTTTGCTTTCCGAATACAATTTGGACGCTACTGGAGCCGATGAAGCCGTCATAACTAGAGGTAATGATGTCTGGGATATTGTCTCCGTTCAGGTTGCCAACTTCCATTACCGAATTGCGGCCTCCTAATGTTAATGTGGAGGTTAAAGTTAAATTCCCCAATCCATCTCCGAGAAAAAAAAACAATTGCTTGTTTTCCTGTGATGCTAAGGCTACAACATCGGTGTTTCCGTCATCGTTAAAATCCGCTGCTCTTAGTTCAATAAACTGACCAAAAGAATTAGGCGGGGTTATTATATTAGGAGCGAGAAATCCACCTTGACCATCATTTAAGAGGACAGCTAGTTTATTTTCATAAAAAGATCCGACAATCAAATCAATCTTTCCGTCCGAGTTTAAATCACCAGAAGTGATACTCCAGGGGTTGAGTTCAGTTGGAAACGTTTGCCGCGGTCCAAATCCGCCAACAGCATCGCTAAGCAATACTGAGACTGTCGCGAATTCGGCGTTGACAACTGCAATATCTATATTACCTTCACCGTTAAAGTCATCGGAGGTTTGTGAGATAGTGTTTGATCCGGTCTGGTAAACAGGTGCTAGGTTAAAATCAAAAGGCTTGCAAGTGTTTGTTTGGGCGTTGGCAGGATTGGTATTTATAATAAAAGCCAATCCCAGATATAAAAAGACAGTTAAAGCAAGTGTCCGTAAAATCATGATTGTTTCCGAGTATCGCTGTTTATGTTTGGGATGTTGCACTACATTGAGGAAGCGCAGAGAGAAATGCAAGCTCCAGTTAGAATTATTTAAAAAAAATTAGGTATCCTAAATTCAATACGATCATATGCTTGCCGCGTCCGATAATAAAGGTTATGAACAATAAACAAAAGAACAATCAAAACATCGGCAAATTTTGAACTTTATTTAATACCCATGTTTAGGTCATATATCTGCGGTACAATGATTTAGCTCGAATAATTACCGGCAAAAACATCGGCACGAACACAGGATTAATTTATCCGCGGGATTGATTTATAACTGAGTTTTATTTGCTAACTAACACAATCTACTAAGAAACAACGATTCTTACCAAAAACCTAACTCCACTTTAA
Organism: Pyrinomonadaceae bacterium; assembly: GCA_040005335.1. GTDB lineage: Bacteria > Acidobacteriota > Blastocatellia > Pyrinomonadales > Pyrinomonadaceae > JBBQUS01. Next base: position 2,810 of record JBDTZD010000333.1, read on the forward strand.
CTCCGCTCAAGCTCCGCTATAATCTTTCTGAGACTTAAAATGACGTCTTCTTTCCCTACCGGCTTTTTAAATTTTAAAGCAAGTTTGTAATCACCTTCAGATGATTGATAGCTAAAGGCGCGCACCGGGGTTGATAAATCAGTTGCCTGGGGAGAGTGAGCCTGGCGAGATTTTGTTTGAGTTGTGAGAGAGTCTTCAGATTTGGTTCTTCCGTTATCAAGATTATTAACTTCATGCTTACCAACAACAGCAGAAGTTTCATGATTATGATTCTGTGAAACTCTGTAATCTGCGATAGCCTGCAGCATAGCAGCCTCGTCAAACTGCCTGGCAATTTGCAGAATGATTGACTTTGAATTAATTTTCGCCTCTCTGCATTTTTCTCTGATCTGTGCCGGTAACCCGGCAATTGTCAGCGACTCTGTGACCGTGCTGCGGCTCTTACCGATTTTTCTAGCAACGTCTTCGTGCGTGTAACCAAAACGTTGACAAAGGGCGGCGAGACCGTCCGCTTCCTCCCAGACATTTAAATCTTTTCGTTGAAGATTCTCAATTAAAGCAATCTCGGCTATTTGCGCCGCGTCTACGTCCAATTCGACACAAGGAACTTCCGTCAGACCAGCCAGGCGAGCCGCCCTCCAGCGGCGCTCACCGGCAATTATCATCCATCTCTGTGTGTTTTGATGTGTAAGAGGTTTGACTAGAAGCGGTTCTAAAACGCCTTTGTCTTTGATCGAAGCCGACAATTCGCTCAAATCGCCGATTTCGACGCGCGGCTGCTCCGGGTTTGGGTCAATTTTGTCAAGCGGAATCATCCGTCCGATAATGCGAGGCGTCTTAGATAACTCCTCGACATAATGAAAATCATGACGCATTTTTAATCCGCTGGGTAATCCTCTTTTAGACACGGCTTAAAACCTCCTCGCAGAGCCGCGCGTATTCCCCTGCTCCGGTTGAATTTGGTGCATATGTAAAAATTGTTTCTTTATGAGCTGGAGATTCTTCCAGGCGCACACTTCTAGTAATGACGGTTTCAAAGGTTTTGCTTCCGAAAACATTGCGAATCTGCTGATGGACATCTTTTGAGAGCGAGGTTCGCCGGTCGTGCAGAGTTACAACTACACCCAAAATCTGCAAATGCGGATTTGGACGCGAGCGCACTTTTTCAATTGTTTCGAGCAAATCGTCAGTTCCTTCCAAAGCAAAATATGATGACTGAATTGGTATTAAAACATGGGTTGAAGCCACTAAAGCGTTGACCGTTATCAGACCCAAGGTCGGCGGAGTGTCCAAGATAATAATGTCATAATCGGCGCGAAACATTTCAATCCGGTCTTTTAATTTAAAAATTGCATCAAAATCTCCAGCTAATTTACCTTCAACTTTGGCCAGATTTATTTTGGCTGGCACAATTTTGAGATTGGCAACCGCCGTCTCGTAAATACTCTGCTGCCAGGAACCGTTTGCATCGGTTAATAAATCATATGCTGAAGTTGTGTAATTCTCCGGATGCAAAAATGAAATCGAGCTGTTCCCTTGCGGATCCAAATCAATCAGCAAAACTCTTTTTCCGCGCAAAGCGCAAGCCGCAGCTAAATTAATAGCAGTCGTTGTTTTCCCGACCCCGCCCTTTTGATTGGCAATTGAAATAATCATATATTTTGGGATCAAGACTCCGGCTCCGCGGCTCTAGCCGATTAATTCCGGCCAGTCTTCCGAGCTTTCAGCATCATCAACATCAAAATCATCAACATTTGAGCTGGCTGTCATGACGTTAGCTCCGGCGGTCTCCAGGACTTCTCTCCGCACCCAAATCGAACAGCTAAAACGCAAAGCGAGAGCAATGGCATCAGACGGTCTCGAATCAATCGCCACCGTGCCAAATGTTTCATGCGCAAGCTCAATTACCGCAAAAAAAGTGTTGTCGCGCAAATCCGTAATCACAACCCGCTCAATCACCGCTCCCAGTTCGGAAATGACGTTGCGGAGTAAATCATGCGTCAGAGGTCTTTGCGGTACATTTTTTTCAATTTCCAAAGCAATCGCGTGCGCCTCAAACGTCCCGACCCAGATTGGCAGGACGACTTCCTCGTCAATTCCGCGCAAGACAACAATCGGCGTTCCGCTCTGAGGATCCATAATCAGCGCGCCGACTTTTACTTCGACTTCCATTTTCTCCAACGCCTCCGCCATAATTTATCAAAGCTATCAGATTTCTCTCTTAAACTTCCGCCAGAATTCTGCTCCCGGGCTTCTGTCCGCCAACCTAGTTGATGATTGTTCCGTAAAAACTGTTTAATTTCGCTTCAGTAATTTTTACCTGCAAGATATTTCCAAGCTGAGCGCCTTGAGCCGCAAAATTTACAACTTTGTGACAGGTTGAATGGCCGCTTAAATCACTGTCTTTTTTAGGGCTGATTTTCTCGGCCAAAACAGACAGGACTCGATTTAAATATCGCTCGTACACCATCTTTTGAACGCTCCGCTGAGTTTGCTCCAATTCCAGAAAACGCTCCTGTTTGACATCTTCGCTTAAATCGTCCGGCAACGTCGCCGCCGGTGTGCCCGGGCGCGGTGAATATTTAAAAATATACAAACCGTCATATTGACACTGCTCGACCAGAAGCTTGGTGGCGGCGAAATCCGCTTTTGTCTCGCCCGGAAAACCAACAATAATATCACTTGTCAGAGAAATCGGGCGGCGAGAATTTTTAATCGTTTCGATATGTTTTAAATAAGCTTTGACGGGATGTCCGCGCCGCATCCGTGTGAGAACTCTATCGCTTCCGGATTGAACTGGCAAATGCACCCAATTACAAAGGTTTTCATGCTCGTTAATAGCTGCCACAATATCAGCCTGAAAATCTCTCGGAAACGAAGTCGTAAATTTAATTCTCTCAATTCGGGTTGCAGCCGCCGCTCTCAGTAATTTAACAAACGGCGTAGCCCCTCGAAATTCTGCTAAACCCTCGAGACTGGGCGGGCGATAGCTGTTGACGTTTTGTCCGATCAGATGAATTTCGCGGATGCCCTGCCGGTGCAAGGAATGAATTTCATTGATTATCTCCGTTGCCGGACGGCTCTCTTCGCGGCCGCGCGAAAAAGGCACAATACAATAGGTGCAAAATTTGTTGCAGCCCTCAATAATCGGGACAAAAGCGACATACGGCGAATTCCGCGCGGTTGGCGCCACCGTCCAATCATAACCGGCTTCCCTCTCTCCTAAATCAACTGTTCGCTTTTGAGCGAGGGCGTGTCGACTGACAATCTCGGCGATTCTCCCGGTAGCTTTGGTCCCGATCACAAAATCTATTTTTTGAGGTTTTCCAAGCAGGGTTTCGCCTTCGAGCTGTGCGACACAACCCATAACACCAATGGTTGGCTGTTTGTCGGCTCCGCGAGCGTGACGAATGCGACCGATTCGATGATAAAGTTTTTGTTCGGCTTTTTCTCTGACCGAGCAGGTATTAATCAAAACGACATCGGCCAAAGCTTCCGAATTGACGATCTGATAACCGTGGGCGGTTAAATTTGTTTTGACACGCTCGGAATCCGAGACGTTCATTTGACATCCGAAAGTCTCTAGGTAAACTTTATTTTCTAATCTATTTTCGTTGGATTTCATGTTGGACACCAAACGACAATTATCAAAAACTAAACTTTATGATTTTTTTGCCGTCGTTGTCAGTGTACAATCAAGCAAGTTTCAATTCAAAGCCCCATAAATAATTTCACACTAGAAATAAACATCAAAAGATGAGCCGAGATTTTGTTCACCTACACCTTCATACGGATTATAGTCTGCTTGAGAGCAACGTTCGAATTCCAGCCCTCGCCCAAAAACTAATTGAACTCGAGATGCCCGGCTGCGCTATTACAGACAAAGGTAATTTGTATGGTGCGCTTTCTTTTTACAATACTTTTAAAGCCAATAACCTGAAACCAATCTTTGGCTACCAAGCGTTTTTAACGCTTGAGGACCGGCACGATCGCCAGGCCGGTCTCAAATCGGGCGAAAGCGCTTATTACGAACTTGTTTTGCTGGCTACTAATCTGCGCGGTTATCAAAACCTTATTCAACTCTCCTCCAGAGCTTTTACCGAAGGCTTCTATCACAAGCCGCGGGTTGATTGCCAACTATTATCCGAATACAGCCAGGGACTGATCGCCCTGAGCGGCGGAATCAAAGGACTGCCCGGACATTTCCTGAAACAAAACCGTTTTGAGACGGCTTTTGAAAAAATCAATTTGCTGCGAGACATTTTTGGAGCGGAAAACACTTTTCTGGAAATTCAAGACCACGATCTCGCCGATGAAAAAGCAATTCGCAGACAGCTCGTTGAACTGTCCGAAAAAACCTCGGTTCCCCTCGTCGTGACCAATGACGTTCATTATCTCAATGCCTCAGACGCAATTGCGCACGAAGTCCTGCTCTGTATCGGCGCCGGTCAGACCATCCACGACGCGTCACGTCCAAATTTAGGCTCGCCAAACTTTTATCTTCGCTCGGCTGCCGAAATGTGGCATCTTTTCGGAGAGGAAATGCCCTCTGCCCTGCGCCGCACAATGGAAATCTTTGAGCGATGTCAGCCCGAATTGCCGCAAGCCAACGACAAAGATTATTTACCTCGCTACCCGATTCCAATCGAATCCGAATGCGCTACGATTGACGAGTATTTTGAGAAAATAACCTGGGAAGGTTTTGCCGCCCGAGAGCAAAAGGTCTGGGACCTGGCTCGTTCCCACAACGAATTGCGCTACGACCCGGAAGTTTATCGCCAAAGACTCGCCAAAGAAATTGAAATCATCAAGCAGATGGGATATCCGGGCTATTTTATGATTGTTTGGGATTTTGTCAAATTTGCCAGACAGAGCGAGATTCCGGTCGGGCCCGGAAGAGGCTCGGCCGCCGGGTCTCTGGTCGCATATTGTCTTGAAATAACGGATATTGATCCGATTCAATATGATTTACTATTCGAACGTTTTTTAAATCCCGAGCGAGTTTCAATGCCCGATATTGATATTGATTTTTGTGTCAACGGGCGTGATGCCGTCATTCAGCATGTAATTAATCGCTACGGCAGAGAATGTGTCTGTCAAATCATTACTTTTGGGACAATGGCTTCGAAAGCCGTTATCAAAGATGTCGGGCGCGCCCTCGCCGTTCCTTACGGGGAAGTTGAAAAGATCGCTAAACTTATTCCTCCCCCGGTTCGCGGACGCAACATTAGTCTGACGCAAGCCCTCGAACAAGTTCCGGAATTAAAGAAATTAGCTGCGGACAAGAACGAACCGGCCGGACATTTAATTGATCTGGCTCGGCGGCTCGAAGGCTGCGCCAGACATACTTCAGTCCATGCCGCCGGCGTCGTCATCGCGCCTTCGGCTCTCTATCAACTAATTCCGGTTGCTACGTCGCCAAAAAGCGAATTGACCACTCAGTTTGCCATGTCGGATCTTGAAAAGACCGGATTGCTTAAGATGGATTTTCTCGCGCTTACCACCTTAACCATCATAAGCGATTGCTTAAAAACTCTTAAACAAAGCGAAATATTTGTTAAATGGGAAAGCGTCAAACTGGATGACGAAGCGACGATGCGAGTTTTTGGCGATGGACGAACTGACGCCATTTTTCAATTTGAATCGCCGGGAATGCAGGAAATTTGCCGCCGCTTAAAACCCAAAAGCATCGAGGATCTTTCTGCGCTTAATGCGCTTTACCGCCCCGGCCCGCTTGACGGCGGAATGGTCGATGACTTTATCAATCGGCACCGGGGACAAAAATCGGTTCGATACATAGTTCCGCAGATGAAAGATATTTTGAGCAACACGCTCGGCATTCTGGTTTACCAGGAACAAATCATGCAGCTGGCGCAGCAGCTCGCCGGCTACTCTTTGGGCGAAGCTGATATGATGCGCCGCGCAATGGGCAAAAAGAAGCGCGAAGAAATGATCAAGCACACTCAAAAGTTTGTATCGGGAGCGGTCTCGCGAGGCATTAAACAGGAAAAGGCGGAACAAATTTTTAATCTGATGGCTCAGTTTGCCGACTACGGATTTAACCGCAGTCACAGCGTTGCTTACGCTTATTTAGCGTTTCAGACGGCTTATTTAAAAGCGCATTATCCAGCCCATTTCTACTCCGCGGTTCTCTCACATGAAACTCAGGATCCGGCCAAAATATATAAATACTCAATGGAGATTCAAGAGGTGGGCTTAAAACTGCTGCCTCCTGATATTAATGAAAGCACCGCCGGCTTTACACCGCTTAATAAAGCGATTCGTTTTGGCTTAAGCGCAATTAAGGGATTAGGCGAAAACAGTATTCAGGAAATCATCACGGCTCGCGAAAAGAATCGTTTTACATCGCTCTTTGATTTTGCCGCCAGACTGGCCGGCGGGGTTAATCGGCGAGGGCTTGAAAGTTTAATTAATGCCGGGTCTTTTGATTCACTCAACAGCAAAAATCTGCCGCTCACGCATTGGCGTTCACGTCTGGCGGCGGCGGTGGATTCCTGTCTCAGTTATGCCAAAAAACAGAACCAGGATACAAACCGCGGGCAGCACGGATTATTCGGCGGAAACTCTCCGGCGACGTTGCTGGCGGACGAGACGGAGGAGATTGCCGCCGTTCCCATCTGGTCAAATCAGGAGGTCTGGAAAGCCGAAAAACAAGCCATGGGTTTTTATCTGACTAGTCACCCGTTAGACGGAACCGAATCTCTCATTACAGAAATGGGGGCGACTTCAGTTAACAGCCTGAACGCTCTTATCGAAGGCGAAACTCCGAATGAGAAACCTAAAACATGGACTGCCGGAGTAATTTCCGGTTTGCAAATTCGGACGAGCAAAAAAGGCACCCGGTTTGCAATTTTCAAGCTCGAAGATCGGACAGGTCATATTAAATGTCTGGTGTGGGATGAAGCATTTAAGAGATGCCACGGTATTTTAGAAGAGGATCAAGTGGTTTTCGTCGCGGGCAGCCTCGAACTTGAGAATGAGGGCAGCCTTTCGTTAATTGTTGAAAAAATTCTGCCTCTGGCAGAAGCCAAGCCCGGGCGCGCTGCGATCGTCACAATCGTCCCCTCTGAACTCTGTCTCGAGCCCTCTTTTTGGGAAGATTTACTCGCCGTTCTCAATCGTCATCGAGGCACATGTCAGGTAGTGCTGGAAATTTCGTGCCCGCAGGGAGGGCTCCGCGTGCGACTAGCGACAAACGGCATTCTTGGAGTTCAAGGGAGCGTCGCTTTGGAAAAAGAACTTGTCGAGCGAGGCTGCCAGGTTAAATGGTTTCTGGCGCCGGACAGAGAAACAAAACCGGCTCTGATTTGACTTCCCCGCTCTCTTTTGTAAATCTGTTTTAGTTTTTATGAGCGAATTGACTGCAATTGAAAAAGTGCGATTGGCGCGGCACCAACTGCGACCGCACACTCTGGATTTAATCGAACACCTTTTTGATGATTTTTTGGAGCTTCACGGCGACCGCCGTTACGCCGATGACGCCGCCATGATTTCTGGGCTGGCTCGCCTTGGAGAGTATGAACTGATGGTCATCGGACAGCAAAAGGGGCGCAACACAAAGGAGCGACATCACCGTAATTTTGGAATGCCTAAACCCGAAGGATATCGCAAGGCTCTGCGTTTAATGCGCCAGGCTGAGAAATTCGGGCGCGGTATCGTAACCTTTATAGATACTTCGGGAGCTTATCCGGGAATTGATGCCGAAGAGCGCGGTCAGGCCGAAGCAATCGCCACTAATCTCAGGGAAATGTCTAATTTATCCGTTCCGATCGTCGTCGTCGTCTTGGGCGAAGGGGGATCCGGCGGGGCTTTGGCAATCGGTGTCGGGGACCGAATTTTGATGCTGGAAAATTCGGTTTACTCGGTTATTACGCCTGAAGGCTGCGCGGCGATTTTATGGAAAGACGCTGGCAAAGCCGATCTCGCGGCAGAAAATTTGCGCCTGACGGCTGGAGATTTAGAGCGCTTGAAACTGATTGATGAGATTATTGCTGAACCCGCCGAATGGAACGCCGCCGATGCCCCCCGCACCGCTCTCGCTCTCCAGCCTTTAAAAGAGGCTTTGTCAAATAACCTCGCGGAATTATTTAAAAAATCCGTTCCGCAATTGCTTGAAAATCGCTGGAACAAATTTCGCCGGATGGGACACTGGCAGCAAGCGGATTCTTTTTGATTGCGAATCCAACTTTTGCCGGATTGACTTGAACGTGTATGATAACTTTGAAGTCACGGAAAATACCTTTATTCCGCTTGATTGTCTAAATTCTCCTTGTCTGGCATCGCTGTCCCCAACATCTATCATGCTCCTCTTTTTGACAAACGACTTTTTTACTCCTGAAAACCTGTTTTTGCTAATCTCATTTTTTGCCCTCGGAACGGTTATCGGAAGTTTTCTGAACGTCGTTATCCATCGTCTCCCGCTCGCAGAATCAATCGTTTTCCCAAACTCACACTGCCCCAATTGCAACAGCGCAATTCATTTTTACGATAATGTCCCGGTTATCAGCTGGCTGATCCTCGGAGGTCGCTGCCGCTCCTGCCGCGCGCCGATTTCTTACCGTTATCCGCTCGTCGAATTATTAACCGGCGTTGTTTATGCAGTCTTTTTCTGGCATTCAGGTTTAACTTATCTTCTCCCTTTCAATATTTTGTTCGGCACTGCGATGATTGTGCTGATTTTTATTGATGCGGCACATTTCTATTTGCCCAATGCAATCAATTATCCGGGCTTGGTAATAGCCTTGATCGCCCGTCTCTTATTTCCGCTCGCGCTGCTTTCCGCACCCTTTGATGATTTGGCTCATTATCCCTTGAATGGGATGATAAATTTACCTTTATGGGCAACTTCACTGCTCGGCGCTTTAATGGGCGGTTTGGCGGGCGGCGGGTTTTTATGGCTGGTTGGGTGGCTCTGGAAACAACTCCGCGGAATCGAAGCGATGGGCTTGGGTGATGTCAAGATGATGCTGATGGTCGGGGCATTTCTCGGCTGGCGTTTAACACTTCTTTCTATTTTTCTGGCGGCGCTCGTCGGGGCTTTTACCGGAGTAACTCAAATAGTTATGTATCAAGAACGTGATTTCAACAGCAAAATCCCCTTTGGTATTTTTCTCGGTTTAGGCTCAATCATCTCTTTGCTTTCCGGAGCAGCAATGATTGATTGGTATTTGAAAACTTTTATCACCAATTAAATGTCTGGATTTGGAGAATTTTCTGGGTTTAATTGAAAACATTTTCTCAAATCCGCACTTCATGAATTTTGTCATTTTCGCTTTCCCGCTTTGTTTTATTACTTGCCACGACCGGATTGTGTCTCGGATGGGTGCTGCTCGCTGTCGTCACTTTCTCAGTTGACCGCCAACGTCTATTTATCATTGTCTCGGGACTCGTTTTATTTTTTTTGTTAACTATCTTGGCATTTTCTTTCGGCGGTCTATTTAGATATTTTCGAAAATCATCTGATTCCGCCCGCCTGGCTTTCCCTGCTTCGGCTCCTAATTCTGCCGCCAAACATACTTCAAACGAAATTGAATTTGTTTCTCAAACTTTGAGATCAGTTGTCGAAAAATTACAAACCAAACAAAAGGAACTTAATGAACTGCATGCCAAACTTGGTGAGCGGGCGGCATCAGCCGAAGCCTTTAGTCAGAACATTGTTGCTTGTCTTCCTTCTGGTCTAATTGCTTTTGATTTAAAGGGTCTGGTTCGCATTATTAATGAACCTGCCATGGAAATTTTTGGGCTTGATAGATGTCTGCCGGTTCTCTCCAGCTCATATCAAGATTTGTTTAAGCATAATCCGGCATTTTTACAAATAATATCCGATTCAATTATTAGAAATACATTTATTGCCAGGTGTGAATTAGATTATCAGACCCATATTCAAAAAAAAAAGCGGCTCGGATTAACAATCGCCCCTCTCGCTGTAGCTTCGGAAATTGCTGGTGTTTTATGTCTAGTAGCGGATATTACCGAAATCAACCAACTAAAGGAACAAATCGCGCTTCAGCGAAATTTAGAAAGTCTCGGACTGATGTCCGCCGGGCTCGCGCATGAATTTAAAAACGCTCTCGCCGCTCTTCATGTTTACGCACAGTTTCTTAATCGTCTCTCGCTTGATCAAAAAGGTCATGAAGCAGCTGCCGCTCTGATTCGTGAATTGCGGGGACTGACGGAAATGGTGACGGCTTTTCTTAATTTTTCACGCCCTCAGCCCCTCTCATTAACGACAGTTTCACTCGCCGAGCTAATTCAGGATTGTAGCGGCGAACTTCAGGCAGCATTACCGGAAAATTCTTTCAAGATTATAATTCAAGGAGATTTTGCAACTTGCCAGGCCGACTCGATTTTGCTTCGTCAAGTCATTAACAATCTGTTATTTAATGCGTTTGAGTCAGTTGCGGCAAACTCAATCTCAAATCAATCGGTAATTGTTAACGGATCGCTCGAAATTGATGACTTTGGAAATCAATGGGCGAAAATCGAAGTTGAGGATAATGGAGGCGGAATCAAAACAGAAGATTTACCTTTTGTTTTTGTTCCATTCTTTACAACCAAGCAGAAAGGACATGGGATCGGATTGGCAGTTTCCCATCGCATCATTACACAACACGGCGGAACTCTGACCGCCGGCAATTCATCCACGGGTGGAGCAATTTTTACGCTGCGGCTCAAAACCTAATCTAGAAGGAGAGATATTGTGCTCTAATTAGCTGTTATTGTTCAGTTTATTAATCGCTAATTGCTGTTGGTTAAGACTGGTTTGTAAATCATCCAGGAATTCATTTTGGGGGTTGACTTGATGTAACTTCTCAAGTGCAAGCGCGGCTTCAGCCGTTTTATGAATTTTTATTAAAGCAATGGTTAAGCTCTCTAAACCTTTTTCGTGGTTAGGGTTAAACCTTAATGCCTGAATATATTTCTCAATTGCGGCAGCCGGTTTGGGAGGCACTTCGTTAAAAAAGGTTAAACCAATGCTGACCAATAAATCAGCGTCTTTGGGTTCAACTTCCAAAGCTTTTTGATACGCCGCTCTTGCCAGAGGCATTTTTCCAAGCTCTTTTTGACTCGCCCAGACAAACATTGCATCTCCTAATGTTTGATAGAGTTCCTTGTCTTTGGATGAAGCTTTTTGTTCGGCTCTTTCCAGGAGGCGGATAACATCAGGTAATAAATCGCTTCTTTGTTCAAGGAGCGCATAATGAAACAATGCTAAACCCAGTTTACGTTGTAGTTGTAGGTTATTCTGGTCTCTCTCGGCGGACTCAATGGCTTGCTGTAATTCACCCTCAGTCAAACTTTCTTCAACTGTATTTTTTTGAACTGAAGGTTGAGTATTTACAAGCGAGGCGGAAACTGGAGTTTGCGACTGTAATCCGACCCTTTCGCTTTCAGAACGATAAAAGACATTAGCGAGAATAAAACCTGTTCCTAAACCAAGTGTTAATCCTAATATTGTGACCCCACGGGCGACGGTTCTCATAAAACTTTCAGGTGATTGACGATAAACCTTAATTTTCCTAAGATTTATCATCATCATCTTGAGGTGAAATAATAGGTACATCTTCAACTCTTCGACGAGGATATGGATCCTCTTCGCGCCGCCTGGGCATAGTCGTCTGCTCTCGACGATTAATACTTCCGGTTGGAAGACCTTTACCGTGAACGGCTTCGGTTAGTATCCTGGTAATTTCCTGTGATAGTGTGCGATGCTCGGATGCAGCTCTTCTCCGAAGCGATTCTTTTAATTCAAGCGGCACATATGCGCCGATAAAAACCCCTTTTCGATTAACTTCTGACATTATTCTAACCTCTAGTTTTAAATAAGCTTCGAGCAAAAAATTTGTGCCGAGCAGGTTGAGCAAATCTGTAAGCCGAATTTTGTTCTCCAAAATATTTATGGAGCGACGGTCATTCATCTAGTTCGTTTGTTACCAAACGAATCCGTAGCGACCTACCCGAAGGTCTCGGACGGGCAGTCCTCAAACACCTTCCTATTTGGTCTTGCACCGCGAGGAGTTTGCCTAGCCGCGAGATGTTACCACCCGCGCTGGTGCGCTCTTACCGCACCGTTTCACCCATCACCCCGAAAGGCTGGTTTGTTTTCTGTTGCACTTGTCTTCGTTTGCTAACAAAACAAACGCCCGGTCGTTAACCGGCTCGCCGCCCTCTGGTGTTCGGACTTTCCTCTCCCGGATTCAATTTTTCCGGCAGCGACCATCCGATCTACTCTCCCTCTGCAAGGCAGCTCAAATTGTAGCAAAACTATTGGTTTTGCTTCTAGTGGAAAAAGAAAATTTGTTGGCATTTGTTTAATTTCTAAAATCATTCGCTCATATGACGACGATTTGAAACTTGAGATTAACAAATCTAAATTTTGTGATCGCAGATTTTCTTTAAACTTTATCAAGTTAAAACTGTCAACTAGCAGTAATTTTTGAATCAGAAGCTCCTGACTGGCTCACTAAAAATCTCTCTCAATCGAATAACAATTCAGGTCACAAGTTCGCGGCGGTTGACCAGAAATGTGGCAGCCTTGGTCAACAAAATCATCAAATTTAGCTATCCAAGTTTCTCACTCCGCTTGGTTTTAAGCGGTGAGAGCAGTTCTCCTGCCAAATAAATTTCTTCTCGTCCCTGCTGCAAAACTTGCTGAGCGACTTCATTTAAAGTAGCCGCTTCGGATTGGCGACCGAGCCGAACAACCATCGGCAAATTGACCCCGGTTAAAATCTCTACGTTTTCATCTAAAAACATGGCGGCGATGTTGGTCGGCGTCCCGCCAAACATATCAGTCAGAATCAAAACTCCTTTGCCCTGGGATACTTGTTTGATGGCGCGCGCGATTTCGTCTTTGGCCGTTTCGACATCATCGTGCCACCCTATTGAGACCGCCGTGATAAACGGCAGTTCGCCGACTACAATTTCGGCTGCCGCGAGCAATCCGGCTCCAAGTTCTCCGTGCGATAAAATAACTCCGCCAATATGTTTTTCCATAGCTGTAAACGAGAACTTAATTTATTGCTCACTCTCTCTTAATCTTAATATAAAAAGGAGCAAATTTTTCAATCAAGAATTCTTTTTCAAAGTTTTTCGGCTGTCGCGGTGATTAATCTGCACTTCAAAACCCAACCGTCGCAGTTCTTTACCCAAACTATTGGCAACCATCACCGAACGGTGTCTCCCGCCCGTGCAGCCAATTCCAATGCTTAAATAAGCTTTGCCTTCGCGCTGGTAAAACGGGAGCAGATAGGCTAGTAAATCAAGAAACCGGACGATAGTTTCTTTGACGGTTTGGTGCGCCTTCAAAAATTGAACGATACTCGGATGACTTCCCGAGAGAGGTCTCAATTGAGGGACGAAAAAAGGGTTTGGTAAATGTCTGACATCGAATTGCAGATCCAGATCGCGCGGAGTTCCATATTTGTGACCAAAACTGATTATCTGGACGCGGAGCGGCAGTTGCTCGTCAGCTGGATTAAACTTTTCGATTAACAATCTCCGCAAACTATGAACCGAATGTTCGGAGGTATCAATAATCAAATCAGCTGCTTGCCGAACGATTTGCATGGCTTCTGTTTCGCGAATAATGGCGGACTGCAAACCGTTGCCGTCATCAGCCGGATGCGGGCGCCTGGTCTCGCTAAAGCGCCTTTGCAAAATTTCTGCTGAAGCCTCTAGAAACAAAACGAAAACTCGCAGCCCGCTCGCTGTTAATTGTTCAAGTTGAGCGGTGAATTGAGTTAAAAACTGTCTCTCACGAATATTGATGACGAGGGCTGCGCGTTCAATAGCGTTTTTTTCTTCTTCACTGGTTAGCAGACGGGCAAAAGTCGGAAGCAAAGTCATCGGGAGGTTATCCACACAAAAATAACTCAGATCTTCAAAGGCGTTGGTCGCCGAAGACATTCCCGATCCGCTTAAACCCGTAATAATAACCACATCGGGCAGTTCTCTGTTGGGCGGCAAATAACGTTTGACAGTCATTCGTCCTTTGTCCGTTGTTCTTTGCCCTTTGTTTTTCGTCATTGCTTAAGAACTGAAAGCGGTCAAATTATCAAGAAAACTTTGGACAAAGAACAAGCACAATCATTAAGGTTGAATCAGCCCGAAATTGCCATCCATCCGTTTATAAACGACGCTCAGATTCTCGGTTTCGGTGTCTCGAAAGACAATAAATTGGGTTCCATTGCCATCGAGAGAAAGGACGGCTTCTTCCGGTGTCATCGGTTTTAGTTCATTATCATCGCTAATGATGATTCGCGGCGGAAGCGGCGCGGCGGAAATTTCGCCCTCGGGCGCTGGCGCTACGTTTGCCGCCTTTTGCGCTGAATGCTTGCGGTCAACAACCTTTTCTTTGAGTCGTCGAGCTTGTTTCTCGAGCTTCTCAACCGCTTTATTAATGGCTTGATACAAATCTTTATCGGTTTCTTTGGCAGTCAGAGTGTGCTCACGCCAATTGATGACCATTTCGGCTTTTTGACGGCTTTTCTCAACCGTCACGACGATATGAGCTTGAGCTGTTGTTTTACCCTTAAAAAACTGCTGTAGTTTGTTGCAATGGTTTTCGACGTGGCTCCGAATAGCGGGCGTAATTTCGATGTGCTTTCCGGTTAATTCAATTTTCATGATTCATCTTCATCCAACATCCAACAAAGAGCGGCAAAATGCGAAATGATGAATGTTAAATAAACAGCGCGAGTTTTTTATATTTAATAAAACTTTAAACTACTTTGCGCTCACGCGAACCGGCGATCCGCATTTGATCACGGTATTTAGCCACTGTTCGACGAGACAATTTAATTCCTTCTTTGGCTAATACTTTGGCCAGATAATCATCCGTCACTGGTTCGCGCTGATTCTCTTCCTCAATTAACTTTTTAATTCGCAGCTTGATAATGCGAGTCGAAACCTCCTCACCATCCTCGTTAAGCATTCCTTCGGAAAAGAAACGACGCAGCTCAATCACACCCTGGGTGGTATGAGCGTATTTACGGTTAACGACGCGGGAAATCGTGGAAAGATGCATTCCGGTTTCTTCAGCCACATCTTTGAGCATCATCGGGCGCAAAAATTGGACGCCTTTGTCCAAAAATTCATGCTGGCGTTCAACGATACACTCTACGACGCGGTAAATTGTCTGCCGGCGATGTTCGATATTGCGCAGCAAATCCACGGCAGAGCGTATTTTCTCTTTGATAAAATCACGTTCTTCCTTGGAAGTTTGCTGACGTCCGAGCATTTGCTGATATGTTGAGCTGAGACGCAGACGAGGACTGCCGTCATCGGCAAAATAGACGACATATTCGCCTTCGATTTTCTCGATATAAATTTCGGGAGCGATGTAAACCGGAGCGTCCGTGGCGTATCGCCGGCCGGGATATGGATCAAGAGTGCGAATCAGCTCCAGCTCGGTTTTGATGTCATCAATCTCGCAGCCGATTTCTTTGGCCAGATGACCTAATTTATGCGGTTGAAGTTCCGTCAGATAATCACGAATCAACTCTTTAGCTAAACGATCCGTTTCCCCTTTGGCAGCCAGTTGAACGAGCAGACATTCGCGGACGTGTCGAGCCCCGCAGCCAACCGGCTCAAGCTGCATAACGATTTCTCTGGCAGTTTCAACTCTTTCGGGAGCACATTTGCACATTGCGGCGATCTCTTCATCGCTTGCAGTTAAACGCCCGTCACCGTCCAGATTGCCGATGATACAAACGGCAATTTCAACCAAATCTGGCGCCAGCGGTTGCAACCGCAGCTGCCATTCGAGGTGTTCCGTCAAAGATTCCTGACGAGTTAAAAACTGTTCAAAACTCGGCGCATCTTCTTTGTGTTCGATTTCCTGCGTCCGGTAGCCGGGGTCTAAATACTCTTGAAATTCGCGTCCGTAATCAATGTCTTCAAAAGTATCGCTGCGAGGCTCCTCGCTCCAATCCGTCTCACCGCTTTCACCCGAATCCGAAGATTCTCCGGCAAAATTATCTTCAAAATTTTCGTTTGTAGCACTAGCGGGTTCGGGTAGGGATCCATTCGAGCCGTTAAGGAGTTCACTGCCGTTGCCGTTTAAGCTGCTGGTCTCGGCGAAATCGGGATTAAGAATTTCTGCGCTAAATTTACCTTCGACCGTTTCCACCGGATTGCCATCAGCCATTTGATCAATTATGTTTTCAGAAATTTCGCGGACCTCATCCTGCGACTGCACTTCTTCGAGCACCGGATTGAGCAGCATTTCCTGCTGTACCAAGTCGTTTAACTCGAGCGAAGTCATTTGAAGCATTTCGATGCGCTGCCTCAGTTGCGGCGTCAGCACCATTCTTTGATCTAATCTGGCTGTCAGCTTGAGGGACATAATTTCGACATTAAAACTGTAAAACGCAATTCCTGCAAAGTCAGCATTGTCATGGGAATGCTGAATAACCAATTAATCAACCCGATTATAGCAAAGAAAATGGTAAAAATGCTGAAATAAGAAACCATAACTGATGAAAATTATTGTTACTTGTTCAAATCCTCCAGACGTTTTTACATTGAAAATCTATCACCTAAATAAAGCCTTCGCACTTCCTGATCATTAATTAACTCAGTCGGTTTACCGGAGCGAAAGATTTTCCCTTCCGCCATAATATAAGCTCGGTCAGTTACGCCGAGCGTCTCGCGGACATTATGATCAGTAATCAGAATTCCGATTCCGCGCCCCTTGAGATAAACGATTAAATCCTGAATATCGTCAATCGCTTTGGGATCAATTCCAGCAAAAGGTTCGTCCAAGAGGATAAACTGCGGCTCTGTGGCTAGGCAGCGAGCAATTTCCGTCCGGCGACGCTCACCGCCGGAAAGCGCGTCACCGCGCGTGTGTCGGACATGCGCGATGCCGAATTCTGCCAATAACTCTTCAAGTCTTGCCAGTCGCTCGCGTCTCGTCAAAGGCATTCGCTCCAAAACGGCTAAAATATT
Organism: Pyrinomonadaceae bacterium; assembly: GCA_040005335.1. Lineage (GTDB taxonomy): Bacteria > Acidobacteriota > Blastocatellia > Pyrinomonadales > Pyrinomonadaceae > JBBQUS01. Next base: position 19,784 of record JBDTZD010000333.1, read on the forward strand.
TTGTCCGGCCGTCATCCGCCGAAATATTGAAGGCTCTTGCGGCAGATAACCCAGTCCAAGGCGAGCGCGCAGATAAAGCGGAAGTTTTGTGACATCTCTCTCTCCCAAAAATATTTTGCCGCCTTCAGCTTCCTCTAGACCGGTAATCATATAAAAGGTTGTGGTTTTGCCGGCTCCGTTAGCTCCTAGCAGACCAACAACCTCGCC
>JBDTZD010000178.1:0-5906 GCA_040005335.1 Pyrinomonadaceae bacterium
TGTTGCTTGAAAAAAGCAGCTTTTATCGTCAAGTTATTATTGCCTTTTGATCTTTTTGGATTCTCCTAATTTGGATTTGAGTTTTTCAATTTCAGTGTGATCTTTTTCAATACTCAAAGCTTTGCGCCAGGCGTCGCGCGCCTTTTCGGTTTTGCCTTGTTGTTGGTACACATCACCCAAGTGATGTTGAACCGCCGCTGAATTCGGTGCCAGACGAGCGGCTTCGGTCAGATTTTTTTCGGCTTCGGTAATCTGTCCGAGTTTGAAATTAGCCCAGCCCAAGCTGTCTAAATACGTCGGATTGCTCGGTTCTCTCGCCACAGCTTGTTTAATTAATTCCATTGCTTCGGGCAGGCGCTCGTTGCGTTCGATCAGAAAATACCCGAGATTATTGAGAGCCATGGCTTGATTCGGACTTTGTTTTAAGACTTCACGCAAACTCAATTCGGCTGATTTGAAATCGCCGGCAGCGTTTTGCGCCGTAGCCGTCGTCAAAAGAGCGATAGTTGTCATCTGCGAATCATTTGCCAGTATCAGAGCTTGCTGCGCCGCCGCAATTGCATCCGTATTGCGTCCGGCTTGCACAAATAACCTTGAAATCAAGATATTTAACATGAAATCGTCTTGAAGAGTTTCCGGGACGGCAATTTGTTTTGATTTATTGACAATCTTTGAGCGCAAAAGCGCCACGCCTTCGTCAACGCGCCCCATCTCAGTTAAAACGCCTGCTTCAAGTCTCAGCAAATTTTGATCGTCAGGAAAACGTTTACGTGCCGCGACAAGGAGTTTAGCGGCTTCATCAACGCGCCCGCTACGAATTTGCAGATCCACCAATAACTGAACGGGAGCTGGACTTGTTGGATTAGAGAGAATAGCTTGCTGCAAAACTTCAATGGCTTTTTCCGCGTCGTCAGGAGATGCTTTTTCGAGAGCCTCTTTAAATGCTGCGAGAGTTTCCGGATTGGCCGAGTTTTCGGCAACCGCTCGACCGAGGGTAGTCAGAGCTTGAGCCGACTTACCGTTTTTGAGCAATGCTTTACCAAGCTGGACGGTAGCGATTTCCGGCGACAATGTTTCCTTGCGCGTAACAAAACGATAAAATCGGTCGTCTGACGGATTTGCCGACGCGCTCCATTTTTCGAGGGCTTCGAGCTGTTTTTCGCTTTGTCCCGTTTGCTCGTACAGATCGCTTAAAAATGCCCACGCTTCGGCGTTGCGCGAATCAAGACGAGCTATTTCACGCCATTCTCGAACTGCGTTATCAACCGTTGTTTTGTTGAGATTTTCACTAAAAAGCCCGCTCTGACTCGAATAAATCCGCGCCAGCAGTTGATGCGAGCCAAAATTATCACGGTCAAGTTTGACAGCGATACCGGCGAGCCGTTCGATTTCGGACGGATTGTTTTGCGTAAAAAAAGCAAGTTCAGCGAGAGCCGTATAACCTTCAGCTAAACCCGGATTAAATTCAACCGATTTTTGAAGAGCAGATCGCGCTAACCTGCCATTCGTGATAATACTTGTTTGCGACCGTAAGTTCTGTAAAGACCACAAATAACGTTGACCTTCAAGCAACTTGACATAAGCTTGTTGTCGCTGCTCGCGCGTTAGCTGTGGCAATTGAGCAGGCGGGGCGGGAACCTGCGGCAACGATGTTTCTTTGGGGCGAACGGCAACCACTGGGTCAGGTTCCATCTGCGCTGAGACAGGGTAAAAAATTCCTGAAGTTAAAAGCAAACTGCATAGTGCAGCTGCACAAATTGCCAAGCGAAAAATCATAAATTGCCTCAAATGAAAAGTTGCTCTTCTTAAAGATGTTCGATGACGCGCCAGCGAATATTGTTTTCCTCAAATTCAACCCGAAGCGGCGAGAGCCAGTTTGGACCATGAAGATTTGCGCGGAAAATTGATGAAAAAAATTATCACAGCAACGAGAGCGGCGCGAATCATATCCGAGTAATTACCGCTTGCCAGAGAAATAACGAAGCCAAGAACTGCTATGGCATCGCCCAGCCCGGCAAGTAAAATCGTTTTCGTTTGTAGACTTTGCAGCAAGCCGGAGGCGCCCTTAAGCGTTGCCGTGTCGCGAAGTGTCGCCGGAGCTAGAACCATCCGGCGCAGCAAAAACGAACTGAAAGCTAATGCCAAAATTGCCACCCAGAGAAAAGTCGTCAACGTCTCGTTACCACCGCCTGCATTCGGATTCGTCAAATTTTCGATTGAGAAACTCGCCTCTCCGGTCGTCGCGCCAAAGGGCTGAACTCGTCCGGCGATAAATATCGAAACGACGGTCAATAAAATCACCGTGAAGATTTGGGCGAAAAGAATTGTCGCCACGGCGCGATAACGATGGTTGAGTAAATTAGTCGTTTGTTCGTCCAACTGTTTTAACACAATTTCATTTTAAACTCTTTGCTGACAAAAATAAAAGGGTGAAATTTCTCACCCTTGATCAACTTTAAACCTACCGTTTAAGTTAATTTTTCTTGCTGGCTTGATTATTATCTTTGGTTTTCGGTTCTTCGACCGCCGCCGTCGTCCGAATGACGGTTGTCAAAACTTTAGGAATTTGATTGCTTGGCAGTTCGCCCTGATTTTCAATGACTGAATCAATCATCTCAAACTTTGACTTATCAAAATTGCGGCTCATCAAAACGCCGTCTTTGTCAATTGTCATATCCCAACCGCCCACTAATTCTCCAACAAAATTACTCATAAAACCTTTCTTTTCAAGCGGCGGACGTTTCAAACCTTCAGCGCTCGGTTCGGGAATGGTAGCGCCGAGCAGCTCAAGCTGCTCTTTGGCTTTGGCGGCGTTTTCGCTGTTTGGATAATCGCGGACGATGCGTTGATAAAGTTTCGCGGCTTCGTCGGTTTCTTCTTCGGTTTGATAGAGAAACGCGAGCTTAAACAAGGCTGCGTCCATGTAGCTGAAATTCGGATATTTCTGCATGATTTCTTTGTAACGGAATTCAGCGCCCTTTAATCCGGTGCGTTTTTGTTCGATAGCGCGGTTGTAGTAAAAATCACCAACCCACAGATTATGCAATCCTAGATTGTCTTGAATTTGGTTTAAACGTTCCTGAGCTAAAATCTTTAATTCTGTGCTCGGATATTGCTGCATCATCAGCTTTAAACGCTGCTCGGCTTTATACGCACGGGTCGGATCACGATCTGGTCGTCCGACTTGGCGCATTTCGGATTCGGCAACTTTGAGCGCCACCCGGTCGGCAAGGGCGTGGGTCGGAAAAAAAGTCAGCCATTCCTGATAACCGGAGGCGGCTTGGATTAGGGCGCTGGTTGAGCCTTCGAGATAAAAAGAATCAGCGATGGCGAGTTTTGCCATCGGCAAATACGGTGAATCAGGATAAGTTGTGATAATGGTTTGGAACAGGAGACGACCGACTTCATAATTGCTTTTGCGCACCTCTTTGGTAGCGTAAACAAACAACTCTTTGTCACGACCGGGCGCTACAGTGCCGATAATTTCTTCGTATTCGTCAGTGCCGCCGCCAAAAATACCTAAGAATTTCTTCTTTTTCTTTTTTTCGCGTTCCGCTCCAACCGTGTATTGCTGTCTGCGCGCACTGGCAGTTTCAACAAGGGTATTGTCGGCGCGGGTTTGGAGCTCGGAAACAGATATCTCAAGCGTATCAACCTCGCTTGACTCATATTTTTCGGCGCGGTCGAGCTTGCCGCGCAAATTGTTGACGCTTGAAAGCAAAGTGGATGCTTCTTTGTCCAAACCTTTGAGACGCGCCATAGGCGTATCGAGAGCTTTCTTGTCCACTTTTTTATCTCCGGCTTCGGCTTCCTGTTTTAAACCGGTTTGCGCGCTTTGCAAACTGCGACGCATAGTGTCGAGCTTTTGCCGCATTACTTCGAGCCGCTGCGATAGAGTGCCATCGTTTGCCGGTTTCTGCTGTTGAGCGAAAACCGGAACGCATAAAGCGATTAATAAAAGTCCTAAAATAAAATTACGAATCATTTTAATAAGTAATAAGTAATGAGTAATAAGTAATAAGTAATAAGTTGATTTTGATTCGACTAATTACCTATTACTTATTACTTATTACCTATTTAAGTCCACTGAGTTGCCGCATCAATTAACTGAGAGACGGCGTTTGCAGGATTTTCTTTACCGAAAACGGCGGTGCCGGCGACAATTATCTCTGCCCCGGCAGCCACTATTTCGCCGATGTTGGTTTCGTCAACTCCGCCGTCAATTTCAATTCTAATCGGCAAATTGCGCTCTTGGATCATCATTTTTAAACGTCGCAGCTTGTCGAGCGTAGTTTTGATAAATTTTTGCCCGCCAAAACCTGGATTAACCGACATCACGTTGACAAAATCCACATAAGGGAGCGCTTCTTCAAGCGCGACCAGCGGCGTCGCCGGGTTGATGCAAACTCCGGCTTGAGCGCCCGCCTCGCGAATTGCCGTCAGTGTGCGATGCAGATGCGGATCGGCTTCGACATGGACCGAAACCCTATTAGCCCCAGCTTCGACAAATTTTACGGCGTAATTGGCAGGTTCAATAATCATTAAATGCGCGTCAATCGGAAGTCGCGTGTGCTGACGAATTGATTTTAAAACGGGCAATCCAATTGTCAGATTCGGGACAAAACGCCCGTCCATCACATCAAAGTGCAGAACGCCAGCTCCGCCAGCTTCGATTGCACGAATTTCCTCGCCCAATTTTGTAAAATCTGCCGACAGAATTGACGGTGCTATTTCAACCATGAAAACGCTTGTTCTTTGAGAAGAAAATTAAAGATAAACTGCTTTACCTACAAAAAAGATTTGAGGCTTACCGGTCAGCTTCGGTTGCTTAGAGCGCGGGCAGCCTCTCAGAAATTTTATTGCAAAACTTTATTGCGGGCGACGATTAGTGTTGCTATTACGATTGCTGTTACCGTTGCGATTATTCGTCAGCGCCGGAGTCGCCCGATTTGACGAATTTGAGTTACCTGCCGCCGGACGAGCATTAGAATTTGCTCCGCTGTTTGAATTTGTCCGCGAATTTGAATTACCGCGATTGGCGTTAGAATTGCTATTCGTAGTGCCCGAATTACTGTTGCCCGAATTGCTATTATTAGCTCCCACGTTCGAATTGCCGGTTGAATTATTGTTCAAGTTGCCGTTGACATTTTTATTGCCATTAGCGTTTTTATTGGCATTCGCATTAGCGGCTTTGCGTTTTGCTCGCGCTTTATCAACATCGGTCGGCTCATCTACATTGACTGGCTTATCTTTGTTATCAGGAGTGGTTTTCTTGACTTCGGCGGGTTTTTCGTCGCCTTCGGCTTGGGCGCGGCTGATAACAACAGAAATGATCTGTCCGGCTTTGACCGTATCACCGGGGATCGGAATTTGTTCTAAGATCGTGTTTGGTTTTTCCGTGCTGAAACGGTCTGTGCGTTTGCGAATTTTTAAATCGAGCGCGGCTAAATCTCTTTCACCATCGTTATAATCTTTGCCGACAATTTCCGGGACTTTGACTTCAGGCGAGCGCAATGCGAGATAGAGGACACCCCCGAGTCCGGCACTAAATGCCGCGAATAAGAGTAAAACTACGCCAAGTTTGCCAAACACCGACAAAATTTTTCGTGCAAAACTCACTCTTTTTCAATCTCCATTCAGATTTCCTGCCAGATTTCTTGCCGCGTAACGGAAGTTTTGATGCGGTTCGACTTAAAACGGCAGTCTAACATTTGATTTCAGCGAGCGGCAAGCCGCCGCGCTACCGATTGCGGTTGGAATTAGGCGAAACGCCTGAATTCGAGTTCGAGAGAATATCAAGAAAATCAATGACAATAAACTTTTGGGAAGCTACCCGCTTGGATTCCCAAAAAATATCAACTCGATAATTGCCGTCCTTCCAGTATTTGCCATATTCTTCTGCTCCT
>JBDTZD010000340.1:0-1779 GCA_040005335.1 Pyrinomonadaceae bacterium
AGATCCAAACGACCCGCGCTATCCGCCATCATCGCGCCGCCCTGACGATCCGACTAACACCGACCCGCGTGATCCTCGCGGTGGAGGTGTCATGACGGGGAGCGGAACAACGCCGGAGGAATATCGCCGCGGCAAACAATATTTGGAAAAAATGGCGACAAACACTGGCGGCAGACTTTATGAAGCTGATTCCTATGGAGGTTTGAGCAGGGCTTTTGATCAAATCGCTGAAGAATTACGCCGTCAATACAGCTTAGGATACTATCCGGCAAGCGAAGGCAGTGCGGGCGAACGACGCACTTTAGCTGTTAAAGTCAATCGCAAGAAAACCAGCGTTCGCGCCCGCGACGGTTATGTCATCGGAAAAAAATCATTACAGAAAGAAAAAACAAATTAATGCTATAATCCCTCGCTCATCGCAATCAAAAGCCTTCAATGCGGATTTGCTAATCTTGTGTTTGGTGAAGATTGCAAAATTTGCTCCAATAGCTCATGCATGTTAAAACAACTCAAAAAAGGAGATTATTATGCCAAATCAAGATAATCACAAAGTAAATCGTCGGAAATTTTTCGCTGTCTCAGCGACCGGCTTAGCTGGAGCGACGCTATCAGTCTCAGGTCTGCCAACCAAGTCAGATGCTCAAACAAATGCTCCGAGCCCGCCTCCGCGTACCAGTATTGAGATCACGCAGTATTCAGTAGAATGGAATCAGGGGACAAATAAGGGGCGAATTGCTGTCCTGCTTAAAGACAACAAAATGCATACGTTAAACATCAGTTCCTTGGCTGAAGCGGCAGGATATGCAGCCATCCTCAGCCAAAAAAACGTTGTTTGGTGGTCTGATAATTCCATCGGCACTATTTGGCAACAAACTGAAACGACAATCTCAAAGCCTTAACGAGGGAAAATCAATAACGAATTCTGAGTTTACCGATGAGAGTTAATTCACGCGGTTTGCTCAGATTTTGTAAAATATTGTAAAGCTGCGGACAAGACACCTTTCATTCAAGGATTTTGTGCATCAAAACCAACATATCTTCTCGCCATCCAAAAATAAATTGGAGAAAAATTATTATGAAGAGATTTTTTGTTGTTTTACTTTTGATTTGCAGTTTTTGCGCCGCTAGTGTTGCCCAATCCGGCAGACGCGCGAGCCGGGTTGAACCACAACCGACACCGAGTACTTCTCCTGACAATTCCAACAGTTCGGATTCGATTCCCATTAATAAACAGCCGCGCGTATTACCAAGTTTGCATGGCGGTGGAGAAATTTCGACCGCCCCAACTCAAAATCAAACTCAAGACCAAACCTCTGCTGCGTCCGACAAAGGCGAAACGGTGGGCGATGATGAAGTTCTCCGAGTTGACACGCAGCTCGTCACGATTCCAGTTTCAATTATTGACCGCCAGGGGAATTTCGTAACTGGTTTAGAGCAATCGGATTTTAAAATTTACGAGGATGGAAAAGAGCAGCAAGTCGCTTATTTCAGCACGACTGAACAGCCTTTTACGGTTATCTTGATGCTTGATGTCAGCCCTTCGACGCATTTCAAAATTGATGAAATTCACAATGCCGCTGTTGAGTTTGTTCGCCATTTAAAAGAAAACGACCGCGTGATGGTTGTTGCGTTTGATCAATCAACACGCGTTTTAACCGAGCCAACCACTGACCGCAATGCCATTTCAAAAGCGATTCGGCGAGCCAATTTTGGTGAAGGAACCTCAATTTACGATGCAGTTGATTACGTCATAAAACGCAGCTTGAGCAAAATCGAAGG
>JBDTZD010000265.1:0-5885 GCA_040005335.1 Pyrinomonadaceae bacterium
TACTTGCGAAGGACGTTTGGCTCCCGGAATCGCGCAGGTTACGGCGTCAAACATCAAAATCCAGCGCAGCGCGAATTGCGCCATCGTCATTCCTTCCGGTACGAGTTTTTTTAATTCTTCAACCGCTTGCAAGCCAATTTCAAAATCAACGCCCGAAAAAGTTTCGCCGACATCAAAGGCTTCACCGTGACGATTGAAATTGCGGTGATCGTCTTTTTGAAAAGTTGATTCGCGCGACATTTTCCCCGTTAACATTCCTGACGAAAGCGGCACGCGCGCCAGGATTCCAATTTTTCGCTCTTTAGCTAAATCGAAAAATAAGTCGGCGGGACGTTGCCGGAAAATATTGAAAATAATCTGAACGCTCTGGACGTTAGGAAATTCAACGGCTTTTAACGCTTCTTCAACTTTTTCGACGCTGACGCCGTAATAACGAATTTTACCCGCCTTAACAAGATCATCCATAATCCCAAAAACTTCGGGCAAATAATAAACTTCGGTTGGCGGGCAATGCAGTTGAATGAGGTCAAGCGTTTCCGCTTGGAGATTTTTTAAACTGCGTTCGACGAACGCCGTTATGTTTTCGCGGCTATAACCGGCGGCAGTTTGTTCGGGCAATCGTCGTCCGGCTTTGGTGGCAATAATAATTTCTTCTTTGCGATCTTTTTTGAGTTGCGCCAGTAGCCTTTCACTGTGACCGTCGCCGTAAACGTCCGCTGTGTCAAAGAAATTCACGCCCAGATCAACCGCTTTATAAAGTGCGGCAAGCGATTCATCGTCTTTGACATCGCCCCAAGTTCCGCCGATTGCCCACGCACCAAAGCTAACTTCTGACACCTTGTAGCCCGTTCTGCCCAATTCTCGATATTGCATATGTTGATTTTATAGCTTGTTTGATAAATTTAACAGCGTATTTAATTCGATAAAAATTACTCTTCTGATTAAAAGCTATGATTGAAAAAGTTCGTTGGGGCGTTTTAGGTGCGGCAAATATTGCAGTCAAAAAGGTAATACCGGCAATGCAGCAGGGAAGTTTAACGGAAATATCGGCGATTGCTTCGAGAGATTTGGAGAAAGCAAGCCGGGTAGCACAATCATTAAAAATTCCAAAAGCATATGGCTCGTACGAAGAACTGCTTGCAGCTCCGGAAATAGAAGCGGTTTATAATCCGCTGCCTAATCATTTACACTTGCCCTGGACAATAAAAGCCGCCGAAGCCGGAAAACACGTTTTGTGCGAAAAGCCTATTTGTTTAACGGTAGCAGAAGCTCGAAACTTAATCGAAGTTGGCGGCGAAACAGGCGTTAAAATCCAAGAAGCGTTTATGGTTCGCACCCATCCGCAATGGCTCGTTGTTCGAGATTTAATCAAAGAGGGGCGCATTGGAAAACTGCAAGCTATCAACGGATTCTTTAGTTATTTCAACACGGATACGGAAAATATTCGCAATAAAATCGAAACGGGCGGCGGCGCTTTGATGGACATCGGTTGTTACTGCATTCACATTGCCAGATTCGTTTTCGAAAACGAACCCGTGAGAGTTTTGGGATTGATTGAGCGCGACGCCGGTTCCGGTATTGATAAATTAACATCCGCAATTCTTGATTTTCCAGCGGGACAGGCAAATTTTACCTGCGGCACGCAGCTTGTGCCGTATCAGAGAATGCAATTTTTCGGCACAGATGGGCGCATTGAAGTCGAAATCCCTTTTAATATCCCGACTGACAAACCGACGCGGATTTTTATTGATAACGGCGCTGATCTATTCGGCGGCAACATTGAAACAATCGAAATTCCAGCCGCCGATCAATATACGATTCAAGGCGATTTGTTTTCCCAAGCTATTCGCGAAAACTCCGCGCAACCGATTCCTCTCGAAGATTCGTTCAAAAATATGTCGGTTATCGAAGCCGTTTTTCGCTCGGCTGAATCAGAAAAGTGGGAAACGCCTGAAAGTTTTTAAACTGGATTTTTTTAATGGCAACAAATTAAGTTTTAATTTAAAACTCGCAAAATCAGGCATTTCAAATAATAGGTTTCCGGAACGCCAAGCAGAATTGGGTGATCTGAGGATTGAGCGCGTTTTTCAATCAGTTGGACACTTTTTCCGGCATCGTTTGCCGCCTCCAAAACAGTTTGCAAAAATAGCTCTTCCGTCACGTGATGCGAGCAAGTACAAGTTGCTAAAATACCGTTTTTGTTAAGCATTTTTAACGCTCGCAAATTAATTTCTTTGTAACCGCGCACGGCGTTTTGGACGCTGCCGCGATTTTTGGCAAACGCAGGCGGGTCTAAAACAATTGTGTCGAATCGCTCACCCGCTGTTTCTGCATCCTTTAAAAAGTCGAAAACGTTTGCAGTTTCAAAATTTACATTTGAAATTTGATTAAGTTCTGCATTACGCGCAGCAAGTTTAATTGCGTCCGAAGAAATATCAATTGCCCTCACGTTATCGCAAGTTAGCGCTAAATTGAGAGCAAAACCGCCGTTAAAAGTAAAACAATCGAGTGCGCGTCCGCGAGCATATTTCCGCAAAGCAAAGCGATTTTCGCGTTGGTCTAAAAATGCGCCGGTTTTTTGTCCGCCGAGCGGTGCAACCGCAAATTTAATGCCGTCCTGCTCAATAATTATTTCGTCAGGACACGTCCCAAACAAAAGCCCATTTTGCAAAGGAAGATTTTCCTTTTCGCGAACCTTGACATCATTGCGTTCGACAATCGCTCGCGGCGCAAATTCTTCCAACAAAATCTCGACAAAAATTTGTTTGATTTTTTCAGTGCCCTGCGAAAGCGTTTGAATCACGAAAACATCGTCGTAAACATCAACGATTAGCGATGAAATCAAATCGCCTTCTGAAAAAACAAGACGGTTTGCGGTGACAGTTTCAGGTCTGTGATTTTCCAGTCTCAAACCGCCAGCCGCCGCAGTCGGTTCTAACCTTGCTGTGTTGCGGCCTCGCCTCATCTGCGCGTCCAAAATTCGAGCGCGCCAAAATTCTTTGTCAATTTTGACATCCTGCGTTGTAATAAAGCGCAGAGCAATTTCGGACGAATCACTGTAAAAGGCTTTGCCTAAAAATTTGCGACGTTCGTCCAAAACCGTGACGATTGCGCCGCCTTCTGCATTGATTTCTCCGGCAATATCGCTGCGGAAAATCCACAAATGTCCGGAATGGATGCGGCTGGCGCCTTTGCGGGAAACTTGAATCTGATTTTTTTCGGCTTTCATCAAACTGATTTTCGCCAAAAAGACTATTTCGCGCAAAGGTCAGTTTCAATCAATTGTAAGATAAGACGTTACAAACCGGCTGAAAGCCGTTAAAACAACCGGCACTAATAACCGCGCCAGACGCGCTCTTTAGTTGTTTTTGAGATAACTTATACATATTTTAGGTATTATAATGATTTAACCTACCTGCTGTTTGCGACTAATTCTACTGCCCAGTCATCTGCTCTTTTTTTGCAATTCGGAAACTGCCTGATTGGAGCGCGTTAGGGCTGCATCAACTTCTGCTACTAATTCTTCATAAACACTGTCTGAAATTATGCCGTCGCTAAGCATCGTCGAAAGAGCTGCGCGCTGCGCCCTGAGACCTTCGAGTTGAGCGTCTTCGTGTTCCTCAGATTGCAATTCGGGGTAGGCTTGCAGCAGTTGGCGCTGCGCTTCGATCAAATCCTTAAGCTGTTCTTTTGCCGTCGGCTCGATTTGCTCCCAAGTGGCAACCGAAATCAAACCTTCGCGGTGCATTTCCTCCACGCGTTTGAGCGAAGATTGCGCGGCAAGCAGCCGCCCGTGTCGTTTTTCGTATTCAAGTTCAAGCGGATTCGGCTGTTGCAGTAAACCTAAACGCTGTAGCAAAAATCGCATCGTCGTGCCTTGCACCAGCAAAGTGAAAAGAACCACGCCGAATGTCATCACTCGTAATTGTTCGCGTTCGGCAAACGCGGCGGGCAAGCTTAGCACTAGTGCGAGACTAATTGCGCCACGCAGTCCGCCCCAAAAAAGAACTTGTTGATAAGCAAAAGGCACTTTGGTTCCGCGCAGGTTGGTCAGTGCAACAATGCCGTAAACGACGATTGCGCGGCTTATTAAAATAGCCAATAAAGCTATTCCGATTGGCAGCAGATTACCGAAAATTTCCCGAAGATTGGTGTCTAAACCTATCAGCAGAAAAACCAGCGAGTTGGCGACGAACGCAAGATATTCCCAAAAATTGAACAAGACTATTTTTGTTGTCGGCGACATTTTTTTGAAGCCGATGTTGCCGGTCACTATACCGGCTGCAACCACCGCCAAAACGCCGCTGACGTGAAACTGTTCGGCGACGAGATATGAGCCAAACGCGAGAACGGTGGTCAGCGTCGTTTCGATTAGATAATCGTCAATCCGAGCGAGAATCTGCGCAATAACCCAGCCCAAACCAAACCCGATTGCCAAACCGCCCGCCGCCACGCGAAAGAAATTGACAATCGCTGATAGAGCGTCAAACGAACCAAATTCGCTGACTCCGAGCGCGCCCGCTGAAAGAGCGATTGCCATGACGATTTGAAAAATGACAATCGCCGTCCCGTCGTTAAATAAACTTTCGCTTTCGAGCAGCATTGTCAAACGCTTGGGCGCGCCAATCGCTCGAAAGAGCGCAACGACTGCAACCGGATCGGTTGCGGCGATCAAAGCTCCGAAAACCAAGGCGCTCGAGAGCGGCATCCGAACGCCGAAAGCGGTTATTAAGCCAACAATAAAAGTGGTAATCAAAACGCCGGGAACGGCTAAACCGAGAATCGGCAGCCAGTTTTCGCGCAGACTTTTGAAATCTATGTGAAACGACGCTTCAAAAATGAGCGGCGGCACGAAGATTGAAAGAATCAGTTCCGGCGTCAGAGAAATGTCGAGCCGCTGCTGAAAAGTGATTGGAAAACCGGCGAGGACGAGCGCGACTGTATAAGGAATTCGCAGACGGCGCACCGCAATTGCCACGAGCGAAACGACGAGCAATAAAGCAATGACTAATGTTTCAACGGCTAAAAATTTTTCCACCTTTAATTTTCTATTTAAGCCCTGAAGATTTTCGTTGTTGCTTCTTAAACTTATCCCAAATCGCCTGATATTGGAACCACTTGGACGGTCGCGTCTTTAACTTCCGCAAGAAAGCGATTGATGATTGAGCCTTTCCAGAAAATTTCCCAACGAGAGCGAGCCGATTGCCCGAAAATAACGTGCGTGACGGCGTTTTCTCGCGCAAATTCAGTTAAACAATCTGCGACATTCGCGCTTTTGAGTTTAATTACTTTGGCGCCTAATTCTTCGGCAAAACGAATATTTTCCTGCAAATGAGCGTAAGATTGCGGCTGGATGCGTCCGGCTTCTTCATCAGGCGTTTCAACGTAAACCGCCAGCCAATCTTCAGAGGCCAGCCTTCCGGCAATTCGTGACCCGGTGCGCAAAAGTTTTTTGGCGCTCCCGCGCGAAGCAATACAAACCATTACTTTTTCGGGAATAACGGATTTTTCCAGACCTTCTCGCGTCCGGTATTGACTGTCTTGCGCAGACTGATGCTGAGCGACTTGCCTTAGGGCAAGTTCGCGCAATGTCGCGAGATTGCCTTTGCGAAAGAAATTAGCGAGCGCCTGCTCAATTTTTTCGACACCGTAGATTTTTCCTTGCCTGAGGCGGGTTCGCAGCGTGTCAATCGAAATATCAACGTCAATTACTTCGTCGGCGCGTTTAAAAAAGCCATCCGGCACGGTTTCGCGCACTTTGACGCCGGTAGTCCGGGTAACAACATCGTTGAGTGATTCGATATGCTGAATATTGACGGCAGTGATGACGCTAATGCCATTATCGAGCAATTCTAAAACGTCTTCGTAGCGTTTTTTGTTTTTTG
>JBDTZD010000181.1:0-5879 GCA_040005335.1 Pyrinomonadaceae bacterium
ACCGCCCCGATTTATCAGTTGGCGACGGAGTTTATAAATCAACTGACGCTGGAAAAACCTGGACGCATCTGGACGGTTTGCGAGACGGGCAGCAAATCGCGGAAATTAAAATTGACCCGAAAAATTCCGACAAACTTTTCGTCGCGGTCGCCGGACATCCTTATGCGGCGAACGAGGAACGCGGGATTTATCGTTCGACAAACGGCGGCAAAACTTTTGAAAAAGCTCTCGGCAAAGACGAAAATACCGGCGGCTGGGATATTGAAATTGACCCGACAAACTCGGAAATCATTTACGCTTCACTCTGGGAATCGCGCGAGGGCGCGTGGGAGAATGCCCGTTTCGATGGCGTAAACGGCGGAATTTTTAAATCAACCGACGGCGGTAAAACTTGGAATCAATTGACAAAAGGCTTGCCCGCCGGAATCACGCAGGCAAGTCTTGCCGTTGCCCCGAGCAACTCTAAAAGATTATTTGCCGGAGTCAGAACACCGGACGACACAAAATTTTATCGCTCCGAAGACGGCGGAGACAACTGGACGATTGTTGAGAGCGATGCGCGTCCGGCAAATCGCATCGCGTCAGGCGATTTAGGCGATTTGCAATTCGATCCGAAAAACGCTGACGTGATTTATGCGGCGAGCATTGTCACCTGGAAATCAATTGATGGGGGCAAAACCTGGACGGCTTTTCGCGGCGCTCCCGGCGGCGATGATTATCAAAACATCTGGATAAATCCGAACGACAGCAACATAATTTTACTGGGCAGCGATCAAGGCGCGATTATTACGGTCAACGGCGGCGCGTCTTGGAGTTCGTGGTATAACCAACCGACCGCGCAGCTTTATCATGTTTCGGCAGACAATGCTTTTCCGTATCGCCTGTGCAGCGGACAGCAGGAAAGCGGCTCAGTCTGCATCTCAAGCCGCGGCGATTACGGCGAAATTACTTTCCGTGATTGGACGCCTGTCGCGGCCGAAGAATACGGCTACGTCGTCGCCGACCCGCTCAACCCTGATATTATTTACGGCGGAAAACTGTCGCGTTTCGACCGTCGAACCGGGCAAGCGCAGAATATTTTGCCGAAACCGTTTCGCGGCGCGGATTTTCGGATGATCAGAACGCAGCCTGTTGTTTTCTCGCCGGTTGACAATCGAACGCTCTATTTTTCCGGCAACACACTTTGGAAAACTCTGGACGGCGGGCAAAATTGGCAGCAAATTAGCCCGGATTTAACGCGCAAAACTTGGGAAGTTCCAGCGAGCATCGGCAAATTTAAAACACAGCCTTCAGCGCAACCGACGCAACGGGGTGTGATTTATACTGTCGCGCCTTCATTTCAAAATATTAACGAAATCTGGGTCGGAACTGACGACGGTTTGATTCATTTGACAACTGACGGCGGCAAACAGTGGAGCGATGTAACGCCTCCGCAAATCTCGGCATGGCAGAAAATTTCAATTATTGAAGCTGGACATTTCGATTCTGATACAGCTTACGCGGCAGTCAACACGCTGCGGCTCGACGATAATCGTCCGCATATTTATCGGACGCATGACGGCGGCAAAACCTGGAAAGAAATTATAAAAGGAATTCCTGAGGGGCAAACCGTCAACGTCGTTCGCGAAGATACAGAACGCAAAGGCTTGCTTTTTGCCGGAACCGAACGCGCTGTTTATGTTTCATTTGACGATGGCGAAAATTGGCAATCATTACGATTCAATATGCCTGCGACTTCTGTCAGAGATTTGATTATCAAAGACAATGACATCGCCGTTGGAACACACGGGCGCGGATTCTGGATTCTAGACAACATTACGCCGCTTCGACAATTAACTGCTGAAATAAATTCGTCAACCGCGCTTCTTAAACCGCAAACCGCGCTTCGCGTGCGTTGGAACTTGAACACTGACACGCCTTTGCCTCCGGACGAACCGGCTGGAGAAAATCCACCCGACGGCGCGGTGATTGATTATTATCTCGACAAAAATGTGACCGGCGAAGTCACTTTAGAAATTAGGGATAAAAATAATCAGATCGTGCGCCGTTATTCAAGTTCAGACAAATCTGATTTTGTTAAAGACACAAATAATGTTCCTGCTTATTGGATTCGTCCAACGCAAGTTTTATCAAGGGAAGCCGGAATGCATCGTTTTTTGTGGGACATGCATTACGCCCCGGTTCCAAACAGCGAACCGGCATATCCGATTTCTGCCGTCTATCGAAATACCGCGCTGGTTCCAACATCGCCTTGGGCTATGCCCGGTGAATATTCGGTAGCTTTGACCGTCGGCGGCAAAAGTTACACGCAGCCATTGACAGTTAAAATAGACCCGCGTGTTAAAACTTCGGCTGCGGATTTGACCAAGCAGTTTGAATTATCCAAACAGCTTTACGATTACAGGCTCGTGCTGGAACCAATAAATGAACGGATTGGCTTGTTAAGTACAGAATTGGCAAAGCTCAAAACTCGCTCCGCCGATCAAAAAGGTGTGACAGAACAAATTTTTACGCTCGACCAACAATTGCAGTCGTTAGCAGGCGAGACAAATCGAGGTTCAAAGGAGCTGCTTTCACTGAGCGTTTTGCCGAGATTGCAAACTCTTTTCGAAATTATGCAAGAGGTTGACACTGCCCCAACGCCTCAAGTTCAAGCAGCTGTTGCTGACGTGAATCGTGAAGCGAAATCCATCATCGAAAAATGGCAAATCGAAATTCCCGCGTTAAACCGCCGACTTGAAGCGTTAGGTTTGCCTAAAATTGAGATAAAATAGTCAAAATACTCAGTCTTTTCTAGGCGCGACGCAACGGCTTCTCTGTTGCATCTGAAAGACACTTTATATGTTAACCAAATATTATTAGTTGGTTGCTTAGGAAGTTTATTCAAGCTAATTACTCAAAAAGAATATTGAGCGTTTAAGAATATCCGAAATGGTATTAGTTTAAATGCTCTAAAAGAATAATTGTCGGTAAAACATACTGTTTATAACAATTTCTGAATTTGGCACATTGCTTGCTATTACCGAAGACGAGGGAGATTAATCTTATGTTTTCAATCAATTTTCAGCGCAACATCAAACGCATCGGTGTTGTGTTTTCTTTAGCTTTTAGTTTCATGTTATTGTCGGCAAGTAGCACTCAGGCTCAGTACCGAGATCCGGGTTACTATCCGCAAGATAATCAAAACGATCAAGACCGGCGCGAACACCGCAGAGACCGTAACAATGGCGATTACAATCGTCGCAATCGTGATAACGATAATGACCGTGATGACAACGGAAGTTATAACCGCAACGGTCGCAACAATAATGGCGGTAATTATGGCAACAACGTTTACCGAATGGCTCAACAATACGGTTATCAGGACGGTTTAAACAAAGGTGCTGAAGAAGCCCGTGAAGGCGACCGTTACAATCCGCAAAACACAACCCCATACAAAAATGCGACTAACGGTTACGACAGAAACTACGGCAACCGTGAACAATACAAACAAGCTTATCGCCAAGCATTTCTGCAGGGTTTCGACCGAGGCTACAACCAATACAACAATCGTTCTAACCGAAACGGCAATTACAACAATCGCAATCGCCGTCGTGGTTATTAATTCTTAAACAAATTATTCTATTAAAAAGACTAGCTGTTAACAGCTAGTCTTTTTTTCACTGAAAGCAACTGACAAAACTCAACGAGCCGGTTTTCAGCCCAGAATCGATCTTCTTTGTTTCCTGCTGTTGTATCCGCGGCGATAAAACCAACGTGTCCACCCTGTTTTGGTGCCAGCAAAATGACGAAAGGATTTGCGGCAAGTGATGGGTGACGAAACGAGTCAAACGGAACAAACGGGTCATCATGGGCATGAATGATCAGAGTGGGGATACGAATATCTTTAATTAATCGGAGGGAACTTGAACGGGTATAATAGTCTTCGACATCTCGAAAACCTCCGTATCGTGCCGTCACACACGCATCAAATTCACGAATTGTTCGTACCGTTTTAATATCTGCCAGATCATAACGTTCCGGGTTGATTCGCTGAATGCGGCGAATTCTCTTTTTTAGACTGCTCACGAATCTCCTGTTGTAAAGCCAATTTGAGGGCTGCTCAATTGCAGTAGCGCACAGTGATAAATCAATTGAGGGCGAAACGGCACAGATTCCGCGCAATTGCGGCGGCGCGCTGTCGCCCAGTTCACCTGCCAATTTGAGACTCATATTGCCGCCGAGCGAAAATCCGCCGAGAAAAATGTTTTCTAACCCGTCTGTGCAAATCAATTCGGAGATAACAGCGCGCAAATCCTGCGACAAACCGCTATGATAAAGCGTTGATGTCAAATGTTCAGTCCCGCCGCAAGTGCGTAAATTAAGTCGCAGAACATTAAAACCAGCTTTGAACGCTTTTGCCGCCGTGCCCAGCAAATAAACCGAATCGCTTGAGCCTTCGAGTCCGTGAACCAAAATAAGTGTCGGGTTTGATTGCCGTTCCTTCGGTTGCCAGCGGCAGTGCGCCAGCAGTTTCACATTCGGCTCGACTTCAAATAGACGCTTTTCGTCACCGTCCAGATAGCGTCGCAGCCCGAAGCGGCGTGGATATGCGTATCCAGCCAGAGTTTGCGCATGATGCCCGCGAAACAACAGATTGGGGCGAAACGGTTTAATATGCAGAATGTGAGCGACTTCCGACAGGTCAATCGTGTTTACTTCAGCTAATCTCTCTATTTTCACATTTTAGAATTAATAGAATTTATTATTTAACAAAATCATTATCCAGCCAGATATTTTCTGAGCGCGGGAACACGAATTATCAGTGGGCGATTGCGCTCATAATCCACTAGTCCGTGTTTACGAAATTTGACCATTGTGACGTTGACCTGAGGGCGACTCATCGCGGCCATTTGAGCTAATTCACCTTGACTAATCGCAAGCTTGACCACATCTATTCTTTCCGACTGTTCGCCGTATTTTTGATTGCGAGAAACGGCTAAATGCAGCAATAGATTTCCCAAACGCTCCTCTGCCCCACGATTCGCCAAAATTTCAATTCGTCGTTGAGCATCCGCCAGACGAACACAGTAAGTCCATACTAAAGCAGCCAGAACTTCGCGGTTTGCCTGCATATAATCCATAAAATCGGCGAGATGAATAGCAACGGCCTGGCTCGGCGCGACGGCGCGGGCAAACGAGCCGCGCAATTTATATTTCCCGCAAAAGCACAATTCGCCAAACGGCTTTCCCAAATCAACCGCCTGTAAAACGGTTTCACGTCCTTCCGAATCGCTCAAAAAAACGGCGACGTTACCTTTTTGCAAAAAGTAAATCTGGTCTTGACGATCATCCGGCAGCCAGACAACGGCGTTTTTAGGATACCTCTCAATGCGCCCGAGCGAACCGTCTCGCGGTAAATGCTCTATCGTCAATTCAGTCAGCGTTTGGCAATCTTTGTGGTGATTAGGTGGAAACTCAAACGGATACTCTTTTAGTGTCATAAGTCCATCAATCATAATTCGACAAATAAAAAAGTCAATGTAAGCAGACTAACAAGGCGAGTAAAGTCGTCGGTGTTATAACTCCTTTCATATCTTTTTAAATCGAGAGTAGGGAAACGGTTTTTTGACGCGCAAACATTTTAGTCTGTTTTTACTGCTTCGTATTTTGAAACGCAGAGACAAATTAAATTTTTCGCCCCAAACGTTAAAGAAAATCACATTGGGAATAGTTTCCTGCTTTTTTTCGATTGTAAGTAAAGAAAAGCATTTAGAACAAAATCCAGCAGGAGCAAAAATTATGAAATTTTCGATCAGGAAAAAACTTGCGTTTACTGTCGCCGGGTTATTTGCGATTTTTGCAATTCAGCAAACGCCAGTGCCGCGCACGAGCGCGTC
>JBDTZD010000376.1:0-5877 GCA_040005335.1 Pyrinomonadaceae bacterium
TACCTCAAAAAAGGAATTAAAGGAAATTTCCGATGATAGCTAAACTTGAACAGACAAAATTTGCGGTAATTGCCGCCAGCGAGGAACAATTCCAGCTCGCGACCTACGCCAAAATGCGCATTGCAGTAGAGCGGGGAAGCGGAGCGTGGGTTTGGACAAGCGAGGGTGAGAAATATCTTGATTTATACGGCGGTCACGCCGTTTGCGCGACCGGGCATTGTCACCCGCATGTGGTGAAAGCGTTGCAGGAACAAGCCGAGAAAATGCTGTTTTATTCAAATCTGGTTTATTCAGACGTTCGCGCTCGCGCGTCGGAAAAACTTGTTGAAGTCGCGCCGGAAAGCCTGACCAAAGCATTTTTCTGCAATTCAGGCACGGAAGCCAACGAAAATGCCATGAGGATGGCGCGGATGGCGACGAAGCGCGAGAAAATAATTACTTTTACCGGCGGTTTTCACGGGCGCACAGCGGACGCAATTTCAGCAACTTTTTTAGGCAAATACCGCGAAATAGGTAAACCGAATGTTCCGGGTCACGTCTGCGCCGAGTTTGGCGATTTGGAAAGCGTTCGCGCTCTGGCAGACGAATCAATTGCAGCTATTTTCCTCGAACCGATCCAATCAATGGCGGGTGTCCGTGAAGCCGCACCTGAATTTTTTACTGGATTGCGCGAAATCTGTAACGAACACGGGATCTGCTTGATTTTTGACGAAGTGCAAACCGGCGTTGGGCGCACTGGAAATTGGTTTTTTGGGGGCAGCGCGCTGGCGGGCGGTGTGGTTCCCGACATTATCACACTGGCAAAATCACTGGGCAGCGGCGTTCCTGTCGGCGCGTGCCTGGTCAATGAATGCATCGCCGCGCATATCAAAACTAATGATCTTGGAACCACTTTCGGCGGCGGAATGCTGGCGATGGCGGCAGTTCTTGCAACGCTCGAAGCGATTGAAATAGACGGAATGCTCGAAAACGCCAAAGCCATTGAAAATCATTTGCGTAAACAATTAGTTGAAATTAAAAACGTTGTAAATTTACGCGGGCGTGGCTGCCTGCTCGGAATCGAATTTGCCGACAACGCCAAAATCGTTCACGCTAAATTATTAGAACAAAAAATCATCATAGGAACTTCGAGCGAGCCAAACGTTTTGCGTCTGCTTCCGCCTTTATGCGTGAAAATAGAAGAAATTGATTTGCTAATTGAAGCGTTAAAAGAGGTAGAGTAAATCAATTTTGGATGTATCGGTCAGAACCGCCTGCTGCGGTAATAGGCGGTTCTGACGTCTTTTCTTGTCGTAGAGTCATTCCCAAGTTCGACCTTGTGAAAACCGTTTTAGATTCTATGGATTCATAAAGCCCAAATCCGACGTTGGAAAATGGCTTAAATTTGGGAAAACCTGCGTTATTTGCGTGTCAGGCAAACCGAACCATCGCGATAAAGTTGCAGCGTATTGTTCAACGCTTGTAGTGGGAATCCAGCGTCCGCGCGGGGCTACGCTGCTGTCGGCATCATCGGGACCACCGAGTTGAAGCGTTGGAAAAGGCGTTCCATTTGACGTATTCATTCCGTAAAAATCGCCGCCGCGAGCTGCGCCACCCATTACCAATTGATGGCTCGCCCAAGCATGGTCGGTTCCAACGACCGAACCTGTCCCTGCCGGAGCAAAAGTGCGGCTGAAATCGGACATTGTAAACGTTGTGACATTGCTTCCCACGCCTTGCGCCACCATTTCATCGTAAAACGCCCGCATTGCTTGTCCAACCTCAATCATGTTGCCGTTTTGTCCGCTCGTAACGGTCGTTACTTGATTGTTGTGCGTATCGAATGCACCCATTTGGACGAAAAAAATCTGACGTTTAATGTTTAAATTATCGCGTTTTTTAATCAGTCGCGCGACTTGTTTGAGTTGCAATCCCAATTTCGTAGTCGGAAAAATTGTAGTCACTTCCTGAAAAGTCGAAAGAGCAAGACTCGCTTCGACGGCTTGCTCGGTGATGCCGCTCGCGGCGGCAACGGCTTGATTGTCAAGATCAAGCGTCCGCAACGTATCATATTCGGCGCGCCGCGCCGTTGATGCTGCATCCGTGCCAAAGCCATTCAGCACCAGCGCCGCATTTAAATCAGCGCTGGCGTCAGAAATTGCCAGAGCTGAGGTTTGGTTTCCGCTCGTGAAAAGTTGCGTCCCGGCCGTTGACGTAATCATTGGAACGCCGACCGCGTTGGGGTTGTCCGCGGCAGTCCGAAGGTCAGAGATCAACCCGCCCCATCCGGAAAACGCCTGTCGGTCGGAACGCGACGTTTGATATTGCGCCGTTTGATCAGAATGTGAAAAAAGCTGATTCGGTTTTTGTACCGTATTATTTTGGTAATCCGCCCGCGTCATCGGATAAACCAAAGTCCCGACGTTTGAGACGACGGCAAGTTTTCCTTGTCCGAACAATTCATAAATGCCGTTATTGCGCGTTCCGCCGAGCGTTGCGCCATTAACGTCGTTGCGCCCAATCATTGTTCCAAGATTATAGTGCAAACCGTAATTGAGATTACCAATTCGCGGAACCGTCATCGGCAGCAGTTGATTAGTTGGCAAAGCCAGACCCTGGGCTTGCCGGACATCGGTGTAAGCGGAGTAACCGCTAACGCCGCCCGAACCGTTGTGAAGCGGAACGATTGTATTATTGGAATCGTTTCCGCCGCTCATAAAAATGCAAACGAGAGCGCGGTAATCGGCGGGCGCGAAGGATTCGTCTGACTTATCTGAAATCTTTCCGGTTTGCGCCAGCGCGCTGACTAATCCGAAATGCCGCATCTGCGTCGCTAATGCCGTCATGCTCAGGGCGCAGCTTGATTTTATCAAAAATTCACGTCTGGATTGTTTCATAATTTTCACCTCTGAACCTGATATTGCGAAGATGTCGCGATAAGATAAACTGCCTGTTGTGCCTGCGCCAGAGCACGATTTAGCGCGCCTGTCGGAACCATTTGAACTCCAGCGCGGATTCTCGTTTTCATCTGGTCGGACATCGCGCCATGCATCATTTTGTTGTTCAAACCTTCAACGAGCTGCGTGTAATTCGTGTCGCCCGCGTTTAGATCGGCTTGCGCCCAGCCTTGCGGTTCGGCGAGTGAAATGGAAGTGCCGAGCGGGGCATTGCCTGTCGGCGAACAAGTAGGGGAACCAGTACAAGGAATTTTTCCGTAAACCATTGTGTTGACAAAGTTTGAGCGAGCAAATGAAGTTCCTGAATTAAAAATTCCAAATTCCGGTTCGTTCAAATCAGTTCCGGGAAGGATGTAATTAGACGAAAAATAATTAAAAACAGTCGGCGAATTCCAAATATCTTCGCCCATCGCCATAGTTTGCGGGTTAAGATAACCATCTGATTGCTGCGTCTGGTCGGCAGATTTGACATCAAACTGCCTTAAAAGATTGGTTACTAATTGAAACGGCTCTCGAAGTTTGCCGTAATCAGGGGCGGTTTTCTGGCTTCCGCGAGCCTCCGGATCAAGTAAAACGGCGCGAATAACAGTTTTCATATCGCCGCGAACTCCTTGTCCGTTGTCGTTAAAAGCTGCTGCGACGCGCGCAACGTAAGCCGGAGAGGGATCGCCGGTGACTAGATGTTGAATCAAACGCGTGGCAACAAACGGGCCGACGTTTGGATGATAAAAAACGTTGTCGAGCGTCTGGCTAAGCGAAGCGTTACCGTATGCAACGCGATTAGCGTCCGTAGTGCAATTAAGACAAGCCGGAATCTGGGAATACGGCGCGGGTTGACCGTTAACCTGCGTGTAGGCAAAAAGAGATTTCGCGGTCAAATCGTGATTATTGGCGTTGAGCCTCATCGGGTCAATAAAATTTACTACCCCCACCGTTGCATTTGGGCAAGCCGGTGTCACTTGGTTGCAAGGCGTCCAACCGGTGAAGACTTTAGTAAAGTTCGTGATTTTGTCTTGGTCGTAGGTTGAAACGGGCAAGCCTTGCTGGTTCAAGATCGGCGTACCGTCTTGATTGAGCATAAACAAACCGACGTTGAAAAGCTGTAAAACCTCGCGCGGATAGTTTTCGTTTGGATTGACGTTCGTTGAGCGCATCATATCCAGATAATCACCCATTTGGGGATTGAGAGTCATTTCCTGCATTAAATCGCGCCAATTGCCAAAAGCATTGCGATCAAAAATTTTGTAATATTCCAGCATCCGGCGCGTCTGGGTCGCCGTATCAAAAGCCGAAGCCACCCAAATTTGCGCCAAAGCCCACGAAACGCGCCGACGCAATTGGTCGTCGCCGTAAAGAGCTTCTTTAAACATCCAATTTTGGTTGGGATATTCGCTAAATGAATCGCGAATACAAATTCGGTTTCCAATGCCACAAATTTGCTGCGCGTTTCCCGACTGCAAAGAAACATTCGGGTAAGGGAAAGTGGGCTGCTTGTTAAATTGTTCGTCAATCCACCGCCCGATTCCAATTTGCCGCAGACGAAAATCCAAAGTCGCGCTCGGACCAAAAGCAGCTTGCTGCATAAAACGATTGCGGTCGCCGCCAGTGCTGTAAGCAAAGTCGGTTGTATTATTTGAGGGCGGAGAAAGCGGCGCGGGAGTTGGCTGCGCGCCTTTATCGTCTTTGATTCCGCCGGTCGCGCCGCAGCCCAGACGAACGCGGTTACTCGTCATCCCGCGCCAAGTCAAACGCAATAAGACATCACCTTTGCTGAGCGGCTGCCCATTATAGCCGTTTAGATCATAAAGACGGACGGTGAGAGCGTAAATCCAATTTTGTTTGCCAAGCGGCGTAATATCTTCGACGCTCAGGCGGTAAACTTTTCTCTGAGCATCTTCGGCGTAAACACGAAAAGCGTTCGCTCCTTCTCCGTCTATTAAATTAAGGTTTGTGACAAAAAGTACGAAGCGAGTGTCTGCTCCGGGTTCAAAAACATGTGTTACAGTTTTCGGCAGACTGCCGCCAAATTGATCGGAATTAACTGCCAAAGCCCGCGTAGAATCGTTTTCGCTTATTAAAATGGGTGCGGGTGAATCTGAAATTTTCTCTTGCGCTTTAACAATCGTGCAAAGCGCTATTACTAAAGCGATGGATAAACAAACGCCGTAAACCCACCAGTGATTGAAGTTACTTTTTCGCATTGTCTTCATATCTTCCTCCATTTACTGAAAGCACACTTCCCTAGAAACCTCGCATCAGTTTTCAAAATGTTTATCAACTAACTGTTCGGCTAATAAATGCTCAAACCGCATCTTCAACAAAAAATAGAAGCAATTTAAAAAGCTTTGTCGAAATTAAGGTTGCGGGTATAAACACCTTTGAATATCAACAAATCTTTCGTTTGTAGTGAGCAAATTCATGTTTTTCCTGGGAAACCATCTTTTGACAGCTAGTTGGTTAGACATTCGGCAGTCTTACATAGTCGGAATATTTTTGCTCTTTTACAAAAAGAACAATTCAAAAGCTAAAAAGCTGGCAGGGCTGCTTTCAAATTTGGCAAAATTAACAGCTTGCTAAGTAGGCTTATTGGTAAATGTAAAAACTTCAAAAGACGTACACGAGCTAATAAAAAACTTTGGAGAGATTTATTTCTCTATAAATTTAAAAACTCTTTTTGTACTTTCATCTGGAAATGATGCTTTATCTTCTTTGACCAAAAAACCTTGCCTCCACTTGAAAAGGATTCCCAGCGGTGAGTAGCCTTTTCAAGTGGCACGCATAGCTCTGGTCAAGGTAAGATATGGTTTGTAGTAAATGACTGTTATTTGAGTATTAGAGATGCAAGAATGGGGTGTTTCTGTCAAAACTACCGCAAAGTTGCGGTCTAATAATAGTTTAACTTTTTGCGGCGCAACAACTTACGGAGCATGAAACTTTTAAA
>JBDTZD010000170.1:0-5876 GCA_040005335.1 Pyrinomonadaceae bacterium
AGAGCGGGCTGGAATGGACAATTTTGTGTCCGTTGCGCTCAAAATATTCTAAAAACCTCTGTCTAATTTCGTGTCCGTTCATAAGCTCAATAGTTTTGTGTAATATTTAAAACTAAATTTTAACATGAAGCGCACAGCAAAACTAAAAGCATGAAGAATCAACAAAGGATGAAATTCTTAGCGGTTTTGATTTTGGTCTTATTCGGTTTGCAATCAATTGCTGCGCAAGCAAAAAAGGGCATCGCAGTAACTCGCAACGAAGTTAATTCGATTAACAGAAACCTGAAAAAATATACAAAAAAAACGAGCGACGTGGAAAACGTTTCGCTCGAAGGCACCAAAGCCACATTTTACGCGGCGGGCAAGGATCTAAAGAAAATTTCGGCAGAGATTTACGGCGAGACTTATCGCGCAGCGGCTGATTTTTATTACAAAAAGGGAAAACTGATTTTTGCCCGCTACAAACTAAGCCATTACAACGAATCAGTTGGTTCGCCTAATCTGAAAGTCACTAGAACGGAAGAAAAACAATTTTATTTTACCGACGAACAGTTAATAAAATTGTTTATTGACAAAGTCCAGACCAAATCTGCAGGCGAACAGTTTAAGCAATCAGAAACTGAAATTGCTGAACTATCTAAAACATTGCGTGAAGCTTTCAAAGATTAGCAGTTTCTTAGATTCTTGTTGATAAGATTCGTTTATTAATTACAAAAACTGGAAGACACCTTGACCGCTTTTGATTTGCGCGATGGCTGCCAAATGCGAGTTTGTAAAGAAAAAATAAGGCGGGCAAATTATGTTTGCAGGGAAACGAGAAAATGCCGACCAAAAAGGAACGGCCTTAGATATTTGAGCGAATATTGCTTATTTGCTGGCTGCCTTTCCCATCTTTGCCCCTTCTTCGCAAACGGCGCACATCGTGACGATACCGGAGACGAGCCGCCGTTCCTCGACCACGCGAATATTGCCGCAGGAACAACTGCAAGTCCAGAAGATATATCTCCCGCTCGCAATACCGTCGCCGACAACCGTCAAATCGCCGAATATTTGGTCTTTTCTTTGTATTGTGTCTGGCATTACTCGTTAAATTCAAATTCTAATTCCAGCAAATTGTCATCGTTGTCCAGATCAAAGTCTTTAAACTGATACTCCATAACCGCAAGTTGTTTGTCTCTCATTCTCTCAGACTGAGAAATTACGTCTCGGTTAAAGGCATCGTAGTGAGAATTATCGCCGGCAGGTATCTCAATTAAGATTTCTGCGCTGCTCGTTTTAATCATTGTCGTCGCTCCTTTCAACTTTCTAACCGAGATGCTCGGTTAAGTGCCAAATCTCATCAAATATTAGAGAGTGCAATAGCGTGTAAACCCTTTTAGCGCGCCAACTTCGCTCCGGAGTTGCTTAATTCTTTCGGGCGTTAACGGTTTTGTTTTGCGTGCTTTCAGATAAAGTGTCATCCCTTTTGCCGGATGGTAAACTTGCAGGTTCCGAATCTACTGAATCTTCGGCGGCTAAACGGTTTTTGCCATCGTTTGGTTGAATTACAAAAGCTTTACCATTCCGATTGTAAAAGGCACAATCAGCAGAATTAACTTGTTTTGTTAGTAAAAATCCGCTTGGGATGGGTGAGCCATCGCAAACAATGTCACCGCCGCTTGGTTTTTTTACTAAAGTTGCCGTTCCACTACAACTTTGAGCGTCAAATGTACCCACAACAAACTTAGCTGAAATTTGGGGCGCCTGGCATAATGACAGTTTTGGTTGCATTTTGCTTGAAAAGTTGTCTTTCTCGGTCAACTGTTTAGCGGTTGCGTTTTCCGCATTTTGCGCTGCTTGTTTATCAAGGTTAACTTCCCAGTAAGGCTTTAAATCCTTAATTCCCCAAATGCCTCTTTTCTCATTCTTTGCGGTAGCTTCGATTTTCAAATAAATTTCGCGCTCGCCTGCATTCTGATTATCTTTTTCGGGCAATGAGTACCAGGCTGCGCCGTCTCTGAGCATTTGCTGGCTGATATCAACTCCGTTGGCAGCCAAAATGCCGTTCATCATACTGAATTCAGACATTCTGCGCACTTGAAACAGCAAAGATTTTCCAGTTAATAATTGCGTTAAATGATCCGTCACGACGTTCGCCATTGGTTCTGACGAAGCTGGTACTTCAATAAACTGCAATTTCACTGTTAAATAGTTGTGAGATTCGGTTTCGAGGACAACGGTTTTGCCATCAATAACATGGTAGAGATGCCCATAAACTGTACGTTGAGCAGCAATGTTAGAGGCAAAAGTGAGAAGGAAGAAAATAGTGAGGGCTGTTTTCATATAAATTATCGGTAAATTGTCTTGTAGATTGTTTGGTGATAAACAATCAGTTGTAAAGGCATTGCAAAGTCTATGCCGTTGAGGAAATTATCTTTTTTGGTGTTGTTTTGAGCAGAAAACAGGTAAAATGTGTCAAACTTTTGACGATTTATTTCTATCTCTTTTCGGTTTTCCGACAAAGCTTTTAATTCCGCGAACGAGACGAAAGCTATTTAGGGCATATTTAGGTAAAGAGTTCATTCTCACTGCAGAGAATCCTTTTTAAGCGAGAGATGGCTGCAAACTAAAATCTTGGTTGTTAGTTTTTCTAACGAGACGCAGAACAAACTAGACTCCCGGTTTGTCAGGTTTGCGATTCAATTTGAAACTTCTTCAATAACAGATTCACCTACAGACAAATCGCCCGATGTCCACTGCCATTTTTCGCGCAAGCGGATTCTGCCGTCGGGCAAAACTTCCGGTGTTGAGCGACATTCGCCTGTCATCAGCTCGCCGTTTTGATTAACGTGTGAATATCGCATTTCAAGCCCGCCTGATTCTAAAACGCGGGCGATGAGGGTCCCGAATTTTATCGCCCCGCCTTCGTAGGTTGCCCACACAATTGCGCCTTTTTGACGATAATGAAAAACGGTCTCGCTCGAAACCTCGCCGCTCGCAGAGTTATTGATCGAACGGAAAAAGCGGTTGTCGTAATTGATTTCACTCTTATTCTGCAAATTCATCAACGCTGTCTTTAGCGATTTCACGCATTTTTTCACTCACTAAGCCGTAAGAAAAACCTTGCCGAAAAAGATAATCGTAAAACTTTTTTGTTTCATCGCGGTTAGCGGGGATGCCCTTTAGACGGATTCGTTTTTCAATCGCTTGCGCAACCAACTCGATTTCCGGCGTTTCCTCGAAAACCTGTTCGAGCGCAGTTTCCACCGTTTCTTTATCAAGCTGTTTGCGGGCTAAGGTTTGCTGTAGTTTGCGTTTGCCCTGCGGTTTTTGGCGCAGTTTTGAAGCGGCAAAATCGTGTGCAAATTGTTCGTCGTTCAAAAATTTATATTCTTCTAATTTTTGCAAAACGCTCTCGACGATTTCCGCGTTTGTCCAATTCTTTTCGAGCAGGCGTTGCCGCAGTTCGCCGCGAGAGCGCGGTTTTGCCGCGAGCAGAGTCACGGCGCGCTGCATCGTCCGCGTTCGCGCCTTGTCAACATCTTTGATTTCAGCGGGCGTTTCGTCTCGTTCTGTTTTAGGTTTCCACTTTTTTCTAAACACCTTTTAAGTTTAAAAAATTGCCGGTGAAAAAGCGAAAATCAAAGATGCGTTCGCTTTCGGACACACAGTTTTCGCAAACTTGTTAAAATCTTCACATGATTGCAGAACAGCTTCGATTTCATGAGAATTTCGGCTTCTCGCACCTAATCGCACCGCGCAATGTTTTAGTTTATTTGCCGCCCGGTTATAGAATCAATCCAACCGAGCGTTATCCGGTTTTTTACATGCACGATGCCCAGAATTTGTTTAATCCGGAAGACGCTTTCGGCGGCGTTGCCTGGGGCGTTGATGACACGGCGCAACGCTTAATTCTCAGTGGGGAAATCGAACCGCTGATTATCGTCGGAATTTACAATGCCGGCGACGCGCGAATTGACGAATACACGCCCGTGCGCGGAACGCGCGGACGCGGCGGGCAAGCTGATGCTTACGGGCGAATGATAATCGAAGAATTAAAGCCGTTTATTGACAAAGAATATCTCACCAGACCTGAGCGCGAATTTACGGGCATCGGCGGTTCCAGCCTCGGCGGATTGGTTTCGCTTCATTTGGGTTTCAAACGTCCGGATGTGTTTAGCCGCGTGGCAGCAATTTCCCCTGCCGTTTGGTGGGCAAACAACCAAATTATTCGCGAAACAGCTCTTTTGCCTGAACGAATTCCTTTGCGCATCTGGCTCGATATTGGCAGAAAAGAAGGTGTTCGGATCAAACACCAAGTTCGCGCGCTGAAAGAAATGCTGCTCGCCCAGGGCTGGCAAATAGGCGCTGATTTGGCTTATCTCGAAATCCCGAACGCTCGTCACGAAGAAGCAGCTTGGGCGGCTAGATTTGACGACGTACTAAGATTTTTGTTTCCTCGAATGTCATGAACGGAATTTTGATTATAGATAAACCTGAAGGATTTACTTCGCATGATGTTGTCAGTAAACTGCGGAAAATCCTGCGCATAAAATCCGTCGGACATACCGGAACGCTTGACCCTTTTGCGACGGGCGTTCTCGTTGCCTTGATCGGCAAAGCCACGCGTCTCGCACAATTTCTCGACAAAGCCGAAAAAGAATATCTAGCGACAATTCGTTTCGGTTTTGAAACGGACACTGGCGACAGAACAGGAAGTCCAAAGTCCGAAGTCCAAAGTCCAAAGTCCGAAATCTCAACCTCGGAAATTGAAAACGTTCTGGCAAAATTTCGCGGCGAATCTCTCCAAACACCGCCGATGTATTCGGCAAAAAAAGTAGCGGGCAAAAAACTTTACGAACTCGCCCGTCAAGGTAAAGAGATCGAACGGCAGCCCGTTAAAATTACAATTTCCAAACTGGCAGTTACTGACTTACGAACCGTCACCGACGAATTACAAATTACTGTGGATGTTTCGGCAGGAACTTATATTCGCGTTTTAGCTGAAGATATCGGGCGCACTCTTGGCATCGGCGCTCATCTCTCCGAATTACGGCGAACGCGCGCCGGAAATTTCAGTTTGTCTCAAGCAGTTACGCTCGATAAACTAGAGAAATTAGCTCAAGAGAATTTAGTTGAACAAGTTTTAATTACGCCAAATGAGGCAATCAAGCATTTGCCGCTTGTGGTTTTAGATGCAAAGGCGGTTAGCAAAACGATGAACGGCATGAAGTTTTTGGCGCCAAACGCAGATTTTGAAAACGGTGAGTTTGTCAGAATGAATGATGAACGCGGAAATCTGATCGCCATCGGTGTCTTTGATGAATCAGAAAAAACCGTTCAGCCGCGCGTTGTTTTAGCAGGAGTCGAAAATTAGGAAAGGCGGGGTACTATTTAGCCCGCCTCTCTTAACATAGCTACCTCTTATTTCATAGCTTTGCGCGGCATTTTTTCGTCCATCATCGCGGTTTGATAAACAAAAGCCGCCATAATGGTCGCTGCTTGTTTCATATCATCAGTTTGGATGCGGTCATAGACATCTTGATTTGAGTGATGAGTCAAGGTTTCGTATTCGATTTCATCTTGAATAAATTGGAAGCCCGGCAAACCAATACCGTCAAATGATAGATGATCCGTCCCGCCCGTATTACTCAAAGTCAACGTATTTGCGCCCATTTCGGCAAATGGCGCGAGCCAAGCGGTGAAAATGGGTTTGACCGCAGCATTTCCCTGCATGTAAACGCCGCGAATTTTGCCCGTTCCGTTGTCGAGATTATAATAAGCCGATAGTTTTTCGTAATCAGCTTTTTTAACGAGGATCGGCGGTTTTTCGTCTTTGTTGGTCATGCCCATCATCCGCATCATTTGCGATGATTCACTGCCGCCCTGCATTTCGC
>JBDTZD010000114.1:0-5873 GCA_040005335.1 Pyrinomonadaceae bacterium
GTCTCATAGATAAACTCTAGTTCTTGTAAGCAGGCGAGATGTTACAATTGTCACGGATCAAAACTGCAAGTGATGGAAACTGAAATTTACTCAACTCATCCGGTGGCGCGAGCGATTATTTCGGGCACAGCTCCGGCGCAGGCGCGAATAGCGGCGGCGAAAGGAATTCTGCCGTTGCCAAATAACGATTTGCTCGAAGTTTTAGTGCATTTGGCGCAAGATAAAGACACTGACTTGGCTGGTTTTGCGCTCGAAACATTTATCGCCCAAGAAAATATTTTAGGGGCGGTTACGGCTGAAGAAGTTGCGCCCTCCGTCCTTGGCTTTGTCGCTAGCCGCAGTAATTCGTTTGATCGCCTGGTTTACGAAGCCGTTTTAACCAACGCTAAAACACCTGACGAAGCGATTATTAAATTTGTTTCTAATTCGACCGATGGGAGCTTGCTTGAACTTGCTACGCTCAACCAACAGCGTTTAATTCGCACTCCTGCCATTCTTGATGCGATTTTGGCAAACTCGGCGCGAACCTTCGAAGCCGAACGTCGCGCTCAGGAAACGCGTCAGGAATTTTTTGAAAAATCTCGCGGCGCAGAGCAAATCGCTGCCGAGTTTCGCGCTCAAGGTAATACTGCCGCCGCCGAATTTTTAGAACAAGCCGAATTTTCTGCTGGTCTTGCTGATGAACCGACAGAAGGGCAGTTGAGCATTGAGGATGTAATATTTCTTGCTCAGCACATTGAAGTCCCTGACGATGAAATTGATGATTCATGGTTTGCATTCGATTTAATCGAGGAACTTTACGAGGAAACTGAAGAACAACGCCGCGTTATTCTTGAAAAAATTATTAATGAATCGGCTTTGGATGGTGAAGCAATTCCAGAACGCCTTGCGATGATTCGCCGCATAATGTTAATGGGTATTAAAGATCGCATTAAGATGGCGATGAAAGGCGACCGCGAAGCTCGCTCAATTCTAATTCGAGATTCCAACAAACTTATCGCCAAAGCCGTCTTAATGAATCCGCGTATTACCGACAACGAAGTAGAAAGAATCGCGGCGATGCGGACAGCCGCAGATGAAATTTTGCGACTCATCGGCATCAGTCGGGCTTGGACGCGAAGTTACACAATTATTCACAATCTTGCCCGTAATCCCCGCACCCCTCTCGGAACGGCGATGCACATTTTGCCGCGTATTCAAACCAAAGATTTGAAAGCCATTGCTGGCAACCGTAATGTTTCCGAAGCCGTTCGCAAACAAGCCTCTCGGATGTTATCAATGCGCAAATAAAGAATAAATACTAAGCCACAGAAAAAGCCGTTTAATCCCTGAAATTACAAAAATTCTTTGACTTTGCCGGTTTTGATAAATGTTCCGGCAATATCGGTCAAAGTATGGCTTGCCGCGCCCCACCAGAGCCCGCTTAAAATGGCAAAGATTGCATATTCACCAACGCTCTGACGCGCCCATAATCCAAAGTTTTCCCAAGTTTCACGGATTTGCGCCAAATTTGGCGGCGCAGCATGACGCAACAGCGCAGCAAAATAAAAGACAATAACGGCAAAGAGCGTCATCGCCCCGGCAAAATAAATTACGCGAATTGCCGTGCCAAAGATTAGCCCGTGTGACCAGCGCGAACGATGCGCGAAAACGACTTTGTACGGAAACCAGAGAAAGCGAAAAATGCTCCAACGCGTGTATTGAACTGACTGCGTGTCCAGATCAGGGCCAAACATCAAGCCTCCAAACAAAAAGGCAACAGTCGTGAAGGCTGCAAGAGCGGTGCTGCCCGTAGCCAGCCATGCTCCGAAGAATGTCGGCACCGCCAGCAAAAATGTAATCGCATCGTGAGTTTTCCCGTTTGGCACATTAACAAATTAAAAATTCAAAACGAAAAATGCAAAGTCAAAGTCGGTAATTTTTAACTTTTAATTTTTCATTTTGCATTCCGTCCGTAGGCGGTTGGCGTTTTGCAAAGCCGGAAATGCGCGAACTAGCCGTTTTTGCTAGAGTTTAGTTTTGGCATCGGCTTTGCACTTTATCTTTCGGGTTGAGAAATTTTAATGAACAATTTCTGGCAAAAATTAAAGGTCACGCTTCGGATGATTAAGTTCGAGCATACTTTGTTCGCTCTTCCATTTGCTTTTCTGGGTGCGATCTTGGCGGCGCGGGATTTGACCGCATCCGGACTGCCTTCGCTCTGGCAAATATTTTGGATCACAGTGGCAATGATTGGAGCGCGTTCGGCGGCAATGGCTTTTAACCGTATTGCGGACAGAAAAATTGACGCAGAGAATCCGCGCACGGCAAACCGCGAAATTCCGGTTGGAAAATTATCTGTAAATTTCGC
This sequence comes from Pyrinomonadaceae bacterium, assembly GCA_040005335.1. GTDB lineage: Bacteria > Acidobacteriota > Blastocatellia > Pyrinomonadales > Pyrinomonadaceae > JBBQUS01. The sequence continues at coordinate 2,351 of JBDTZD010000114.1, forward strand.
ATGGGCATTTATGATTACCGCCTGCGGATTGTTCATTTTGGCAGCAGCAATGCTCAATCAACTAACTTTGATTTTGGCGCCCATAGCTCTAGCAAGTATTTTGTTTTATTCCTACGCCAAAAGATTTACCGCGTTTGCGCATTTAATTTTGGGCTGGGGTTTGAGCATTGCGCCGACGGGCGCTTGGATTGCCGTGCGAGGCACGCTTGATTCGCCCATTCCGATTTTGTTGTCCTTGCTGGTAATGATGTGGACGGCAGGTTTTGATGTTTTGTACGCCTGTCAGGATTTTGAATTTGATAAACGCACTGGATTACATTCGATTCCTGCCAAATTCGGTATTGCGGGCGCACTGATGATTGCCAGAATTTTTCATTTCCAAGCGTTTTTGGTTTTAGTCGGTCTTTATTTATTTACCGGGTTGGGATTGCTGGCTTTCATTGGAGTCGTTTTAACAGGTGCTCTCTTGATTTACCAACACTTGCTTGTCCGCCCAAATGATTTAAGTCGTTTAAATGCGGCATTCTTTACTACCAATGCTTTTGTCAGCGTGATTTTATTTTTAACTTTTGGCGGAGCTGTTTTTGTTTCAAAATATTTGAACTAATTTATGACTTATCCGACAGTAAACTAAAATTCCCTATTAAACCTTGGAGGGCAACAAATAATGAGTAACAGCAGCCGATTGACCATTGCAAAAACCGTTTTGAGAATTAGCTTGCTTTTTCTTTTAAGTTTTCCGGCAAACGCCCAAGCACAAAAGTGGCGCTTAGTTTGGACTGACGAATTTAACGGAGCAAACGGAACCGCCGTTGATAATGCAAAATGGACGGCTGAAACTGGCGGTTCGGGCTGGGGAAATCAGGAACTCGAATATTACACAAATTCCACAAACAATGCTTACCAAAACGGAAAAGGTTCTTTGGTAATCAAAGCAATCAGTGAAAATCCGCCAAATTCACAATGTTGGTATGGGCCATGTCTATACTCATCTGCTCGTCTGGTTACCAAAGGTAAATTTGATTACAAAACGGGTCGTTTTGAAGCGAGAATCAAGATTCCGGCGGGTCAAGGTCTGTGGCCTGCTTTTTGGATGCTTGGAAATAATATTGATCAAGTAAGTTGGCCGACGTGCGGTGAAATAGACATTATGGAGAACATCGGACGCGAACCATCGATTGTTCACGGCACAATTCACGGCCCCGGATATTCGGGCGGCAGCAGCATCGGAGCGCCGTACACTTTGGCGAAGGGAAAGCGTTTTTCCGATGATTTTCATATTTACAAAGTTGAATGGGAACCAAATGTAATACGTTGGTATGTTGACGGAAATCTTTATCAAACGCGTACGCCAAGCAGCCTTCCGGCCGGAACAAACTGGGTTTATGACCATCCGTTTTTTCTCATTTTAAATGTCGCTGTCGGCGGCGGCTGGCCCGGTAATCCAGATCAAACCACTGTTTTTCCGCAAGCAATGATGGTTGATTATGTTCGCGTTTATAAACTGAGATTTATTAATAAACCGTAATGAGACTTCCAACAATTCAAGGCATTATCAAGCGGCGAATTTTGGTTAACTTTCGCGCCGAACCAAATGCAATTCAACGCATTTTGCCCTCGCAATTTCGTCCAAAATTGCACAATGGTAACGCGATTGCCGGAATCTGTTTGATTAGGCTCGAACAGATGCGTCCACTTTACGCGCCCGAATTTGTTGGTTTAGCAAGCGAAAACGCCGCACATCGGATAGCCGTCCTGTGGGATGACGGAGAGACGGGCGAAACTCGGGAGGGCGTTTACATAAACCGCCGCGACACCGATTCATTTATTAATGCAGCCGTGGGCGGAACGCTTTTTCCGGGTGAACATCACAAAGCGCATTTCGATATTGAGGAATCCGAAAGCGAAATAAACTTTGCGATGCAATCAAATGACCAGGAGGTTTCGGTTGAAATCAAAGGCAAAATCGAAGACGCTTTGCCCGAAACTTCCGTTTTCTCTTCACTTGCCGAAGCATCTAATTTTTTTGAAGCAGGTTCGCTAGGGTTTTCGGTAACGCGTGACGCTCACAGTTTGGACGGCGTGACTCTGCATACTAAAGAATGGAAAGTCGCTCCGCTTAAGATAAGTTTTGTGCGTTCGAGTGTTTATGACGATAAAAATGTTTTTTCCAAAGGCGAAATCCAATTTGATCACGCGCTAATTATGCAAAACATCAAACACGAATGGCATAACGCGCCGAGTTTTGAATTAAAATAGCTTTTGATTGGAGGTTAAAAAATGATTCCGGCAACTACAAACAAGCATAGCTCAAAACTATACGTCGGCGCTCTCGTCCAACCGATTGAGATAAATTTTTCCCTTCTCAAAAAAATGAGCGCCGATGATTTTTACGAATTTTGCGAACAAAACAGAGATTTTCGCATTGAGCGCACGAAAGAAGGAGATGTTGTCGTCATGCCCCCGGCTTATTCGGAAACAGGCGGAAAAAACTTTAATCTCGCAGTTGATTTTGGTATTTGGGCGAGACAAGACGGAACCGGCAAAGGATTTGATTCGTCAACCGGATTTATATTGCCAAACGGCGCTGTTCGTTCGCCCGATGTATCTTGGATTCGCTACGAACGTTGGAATGCTTTGCCAAAAGAGAAGCGTAAAAAGTTTGCTCAAATTGCACCGGATTTTGTGATTGAACTGCGCTCGGAAACCGATAGACTTAAAGATTTGCAAAAGAAAATGCGCGAATACATCGAAAACGGCGTCTTGCTTGGCTGGCTAATTGATCCGCAAAATAAGCGCGTTTATATTTATCGCCCGAATTTTGAGACAAAAGTTTTAGAAAATACAACAGAAGTTTCTGGTGAGCCTTTGCTCAGAGGCTTTGTGCTGAATTTGTGGGGAAGTTGGGAGTAGTTGATGAAGATTTTTGTTCATTTTTTAATTTTTGTTTTACTTTTGCTAGTTTTATTTGTCTCAGCCATTTCAGCGCAAACGCCGAAAATTACTTGGAAGAATATTCAAGAAAAATACGAGAGTCTTGAAGATGTGAAACCTATAATCTCCAACAAGGGCACTAAATATTTTTATTTGTACCCAAATCTTGACCTTGAGTTAATGATTTTTGACGAAGTAAGTTAAGAATGGGGACGCAGTAAATATTTTGTTGTCATTTGTGCAGCAGGAAGTGGCAAAAGCAAAAGTACAAAGCTAAAGCCAAATAAAGAAATTCAGATTTCCAGTTGGCTTAATTGGACTTGGATGTTTACTTCTGATTCTGGTAGCGGTGGTATGGCAGCTTTTATAGAACAATTAAATGCAAACAAATTATTTATTCCAAGCCTAAAAAGCATCCCCGATTATAATGGCAAACATAAATATAAACTCATTATAACTTATTCAGAGAAAAGGTTTAGCAATTATTTAACTTCCGAATCACCGGAGTTTTGGATGAATTTAACGTAGAATGCTAAATAAATTTTATGCAATTTTCACACGATACAAAATTAAATTTTATTGCTCAAAG
>JBDTZD010000200.1:0-5868 GCA_040005335.1 Pyrinomonadaceae bacterium
GAATAAACTTTTCAGACTTCAAACACAGTCTAAACTAATTGTGAACGACTACTTAATTAGTGTCAAGATTGCCTTTATTGATTAATCTTTGACTCAATTCGCCGATCCGGGATCAACCACATCAGTGCCACTAAAATGTAGAGACCGTCGGAGATCCACTGATTGAGGAAAGCTAGCGGAATCGCCAACAGATAAATGAGCGGCGAAATCTTACCTTTGATGTCACTGCCAACCGCGGCTTTAAGTTTGGAATCATCTCCCTGCTCGGCAACAATTAGCCTTTGCAAAATGTTGTAAGCAATCCCGGATGCCAGCAGCACCCCGCCGTAAACTGCGGTTGGGAGCGGAGCGAAGTGATTTTCTCCCATCCAACCAGTTGTGAAGGGAATCAGCGAGAGCCAAAACAAGAGATGTATATTTGCCCAGAGAATTTGTCCGTTAACACGGTTGGTGGCTTGGAGCAAATGATGATGATTGTTCCAGTAAATACCAAGATTGATAAAGCTCAACACATAAGTTAAAAAGACGGGAATAAGCGGCCGGAGCGCCTCCCAATCGGCTCCGTGCGGAATCTTCAGTTCGAGTACCATAATCGTGATCAAAATGGCGATCACTCCATCACTAAAAGCTTCGAGACGTCCTTTGTTCATCAATCTGCTCACTATTTCTCAGAAATTGCTGTTATCGAAAACATAAGTAATGATATTAAACTGAAAAAAAAGTCAGTTCAACACTCATCTTTAGATAAAAAATAATTGCAGAAAAGGATTTCTCTCCGCCCGAGTCCTATTTGTTATTAGATGATCCGAGTTTTGCTCTACCCGAGCCAATATTGACGTCCCTCTGCGAGCAACGCCTGTACTTCTTTCCCAGTATTACGCCTATCTCGAGGGCTACACCAGGCAGTAACATTTAAAAGGAGTTTTCGGTTGGCTCAGGTAAACGCTTAGCTTAATAACGCATTGCGCCTTCAGTTCAATTGCCTCCGGCAAGACAATACCGTTTATCCACAAAAAGCTTAAGCAGATGCGGCATCTTGATAAATTACTGAAAATTTAGTAAAAGCTGCTTACTATGAATCATGTCTCAAAAGCGTCCCTGTACCCGGCGGCGCAGATGATTTCCGCCAGATTAGAAAGGTATTTTGCACAGTATGCCGGGGAATCACCGGATCAGAAAAATCATGAGCTTGCATCTGTTCCTGATCGGGAGACAATCGAGACGATTGTGGATACGGCATTCTGGGCGAGTCTGCAGCGAGAGGAAGGATATGCTCCAAAGATTTCGCTCGGATACCTCTCGCCTGAACAAGCCGGCGGCCAGCCGATGATGTTTGCCGAACCTTTGCCGCTTAATCCTCACGCATTGACCAAACTCTCTCCGGCCGTCGAGCGACCGAGCATCTACCTCGGTGTTTGGCGGAATGCGCAAAATCAATTATCTGTGTGGGGCGCGACCCGGACAGTGCCGCAAAACTGTTTTGTGCTCGAAGTTATTGAACCGGGTTTGCTTGTCGTTAAGCATCGTCGCGGATCTCAGCAGAGCAAGTTTGCCAATGTTTTGATTTTCTCGGGCGAACAAATAAAGGAAATTGACGAACAGGGGACGAGTCTTTCAGACTGCCCTGAAATGCTGGCGGCGATGTTGCGTTTTGGCTCAAGCAGTCATTCGGATCAACACGTCAGTATTCTCGTCCAGTTAGCCGTTTCGATGCGTAAACACAAACGCGGAGGATCGCTCCTGATTGTTCCGCAAAACACGGAAATTTGGAAAGAATCAATTGTTTTACCAGCGCGTTATTTGGTGACGCCTTCTTTTACCGGATTAGCCGATCTATTTCGCCAGCCGCCGCAGAGTGAAATTAATCACCGACTGCATCAGGAATTGCTCTTTGATGCCGTTGAGACGATTGCCGGACTGACAGCAGTGGACGGCGCCACTCTTATCAGTGAAGAATACGAACTGATGGCGTTCGGAGCTAAAATTAAACGGCGTGACGATCGGACGCGGGTTGAACATGCAATATTAACCGAGCCGATTATCGGCAACGAGCCGAGTGTCGTGCATCCTCTCCAGTTTGGCGGCACCAGGCATCTCTCGGCAGCGCAGTTCGTTCAGGATCAACCGGATTCGATAGCGCTTGTTTCATCGCAGGACGGGCGCTTTACAGTTCTCGCCTGGTCGCCCTGCGAGAGGATGGTTCACGCGCATCGGATTGAATCTCTCCTGCTCTAAAGTTGAAAGAGAATAAAAGCTTGCTCAGGCAAAAATTTAGAGCTTGACCTCTCATACCAGAAGAGCCGATGATGAGTCGGCTCTCTTGTCGCCCGTGCTTTCAGATTGAGACCGTCAATTTGTTTTCGCACTTTCACTTTATTTTCTTAAGTTTTCGCTTACCATTTGTTTGTCAAAACGGCAGCGGTAGTGCCGCCAAGGACCCAATCAACTTCTGGGAATTTTGCTCGTACATCCGACGCTCTGTTTGCCTCTGCGTTTTCTTGCGCTACAATTTGCTCAATAAGGAAACGGTTGACAATTGCGCTCAAAAAGACAGAGCGTTATCACATGTTTCAATTAATAAATCAATTCAAGCGAAAAATATTTAGAAAGTTCTGATTCTTTTTTGAAAATGTCTTGAAGAAACTGTGAGGACGTTATGAACGAGGAAAAACTATACGAATTTGGTAGGTTTCGCGTGGACGTCGCGGAAAGATTGTTGTTTGACGGGACAACTACAATTTCGCTGCCGCCTAAAATCTTTGACACTTTGCTGCTCCTGGTGGAAAACCACGGGCGCGCGCTCGGCAAAGAAGAAATGATGAGCCAAATTTGGTCAGACAGTTTTGTCGAAGAAAACAATCTCGCGCAAAATATTTCAGTTTTGCGTAAAACTTTTGGCGCCGACGCAAATTTTATTGAAACCGTGCCAAAACGCGGGTATCGTTTTATTGCGCCCGTTCAATTAATCGCAGACGAACCTAACGTTATTTTCGAGCGAACCAGCACCCGCATCCACATTACCGAAAGCGAATCCGTTGAAGATACTTCGCCGCCAGTCGCATTACCAATTCACAAACCCGAAACTCGCTACGCGCAAAACGGTGACGTCAATATCGCTTACCAAGTCGTCGGAAGCGGCAATTTGGATATTGTGTTTGTGATGGGCTGGATTTCCCATCTCGAATATTTCTGGGAAGAGCCGCATTTCGCCGCTTTTTTAAACCGCCTTGCATCTTTTTCGCGTTTAATTTTGTTTGATAAACGCGGGACAGGTCTGAGCGACCGCGTTCCGAATAATCAACTGCCCACTCTCGAACAACGAATGGAAGACGTTCACGCCGTTATGGACGCCGTTGGCAGCCAGCGCGCCGCCCTGGTCGGCGTTTCCGAAGGCGGTCCGATGTGTTCGCTCTTTGCCGCCACCTATCCGGAACGCACCCTCGCGCTGATTATGATTGGAACTTATGCTAAAAGAATTTGGGCAAAAGATTACCCCTGGGCGCCGACAGCCGAACAGCGTGAAAGTTTTTACGAATTGATGCTGCGCGATTGGGGCAAACCCGTCGGAGTCGAAGACCGCGCTCCGTCTCTCGCGCAGGATGAAAAGTTTCGCAATTGGTGGGCGACTTATTTGCGGATGGGAGCCAGTCCGGGCGCGGCTCTGGCTTTGACGAAAATGAATGCTGAAATTGATGTCAGAAACGTGCTGTCGTCGGTTCAAGTTCCAACCCTCGTTATTCATCGAAGCGGCGACACTTGTTTGAAAGTCGAAGAAGGCAGATTTGTTGCGTCAAGTATTCCAGGCGCGAAATACGTCGAACTCGGCGGCGTTGACCATTTGCCGTTTGTCGGCAATCAAAACGAAATTTTGGACGAGATCGAAGAATTTTTGACTGGCGTTCGTCACTCGCCTGAATACGATAGTGTTCTGGCAACCGTCCTGCAAATCTGCATTGTCAACCCGGAAACTCAAGCTGAAGAATTTGGCAGAGAGCGTTGGCACGATATTGTCGAGCGTTCACGCTCATTTGTGTTTAGCCAAATCAAGTTATTCAAAGGACATGAAGTCAGTTACGACGAGCGCGGGGTTTTGGCGACTTTTGACGGACCGGCGCGAGCTGTGCGCTGTGCGGCAGCAATTACGGCTTCGGCTCGGCGTTTGGGCGTCAAAGTCAAGACCGGGCTGCACACCGGCGAATGCGATTTAATCGGAGAAAAAGTCGGCGGGGTAGCTGTCAGAATCGCTGAGCAAATCGCCGCTGAAGCCGAGATTGGTGAAATTGTTGTCTCGCGGACAGTGGTTGATTTGGTGGCCGGTTCGGGCTTGCAATTTCAGGAATACAGCGTTAAATCTTTCCCAAATCTGCCGGGCGAATGGCAACTTTTCGTCGTTAAGTAACCTCTTTCTTTGTTATTCGTGATGCGGTTGACTCGTTTTGAGAGGCAACTTTAGAGGGTGGCAGAAGGCAAAATCCAACTAAATCAACCGTTACTTATTGTCCTGCAGCAAGCGTAAAAGCCATAAACACTAGGCTCTGAAAGTGCAAGCTTTTTTTACGAACAGAGATAGAGTCAGGCAATGTATGAAATCAAAATCCGTGTCAAAACTATTGACTACAATTGCGCTATCTTATTAACTGATTAACGTCTCGTTCGAATAATCATGAATTCAGTTATTACAGTTTTGGTTTTGTTGCTGGTTGCCGTAATTTTATTCGCGGTTGAGAAAATTCCAGTAGATATTGTCGGCATTATGCTGATGATGGCGCTAGTCGTGACGGGCGTTCTGACCGTTCAGGAGGGGGTTGCCGGATTCGGCAATGACATAATCATCACAATTGCCGGTCTGTTTATCCTCACGGGCGGGCTTGTGAAAACCGGAATCGTTGATTTAATCGGGCGTCGGCTTTACCGGATCGCGGGCGATAACGAATTTTTATTAACGATGCTGATTATGATTGTCGCAGCTCTCGCAGCTTCGGTCTTGAAAAACACAACTACCACGGCAATGCTAGTTCCGGTCGTCATGGGAATGGCGGAACGAGCCAAAATTGCACCCTCTCGGCTTTTAATGCCGCTCGCGTTCGGGGCAATTTTGGGCGGGACTTGTACCTTGATTGGAACGTCAACAAATCTTGCCGTCTCCGGCGCGATGCAGCGTTATCAAATGGCGCCTCTTTCAATGTTTGAACTGACGCCCGTCGGGTTGGCGATTGTCGCCGTCGGGATGGTTTATATGCTCCTAATCGGCAGAAAACTACTTCCGCGTCATACTGCAACCGGGGAATTTACCGACCAATATTCTATCCGCGAATATGTTTCTGAATTGCTGGTTCTGCCGGAATCAGGTTTTGTCGGCAAAACTCTGGGAGAGGCCAACTTAACCGCCGAATTCGATTTGAGCGTAATCGGGATTATTCGCGACAATCGCCAGCGATTATCGCCAAGCCCCGATGAAATAATCGAAGCCCATGATTTGCTGATCGTTGAAGGTAAACCGCAAAATCTGCTGCAAGTCAAAGCTGAGTCGGGGCTTGAGATAAAATCTGACTTTGAACTCAATGACACGATTTTGCAGGGCGGCGAGATTGAATTATTTGAAGTAATGGTGATGCGCGGTTCAAACCTCCTCGGACAGACTTTAAAAACCCTCCGTTTCCGTCAGCAGTATGAGATGACGGTTTTGGCAATCAGTCGGCACAACACCACTTTTTTTGAAAAATTAAACTCAATTAATTTACGTTTCGGGGATGTTTTGCTGGTTCAGGGAAAACGCAATCTGGTAGAGCCTCTGATTACCGAAGGCGAATTGATTTTGCTTGAAGAAGTATCCGAACACGGTAGGCGCGCCGGCAAGCAAAAATGGGC
>JBDTZD010000424.1:0-5866 GCA_040005335.1 Pyrinomonadaceae bacterium
TTAAAAGCTTGAGGTCGGAGATTTTTGTCTCTTGAGTCTTGACTTTGCATAGGAAATCATTGGAGCGAAGGCGGGTTTACGTGCTTTCATTCGCAAGAGTTGTCGCTTTTTATGTTGCCTCCCGCCTCGCTGAATTCCGCCGTTGGGCAGATTATCCTTTGATTAATGTTGGCAAAATTATGAAACGATTATTCTACATTTCCCTTTTAATTTTCACGTCTGCAATTTCTGCATTCGCTCAGAACGACTGGCATACTTATCCTGCGCGTCCAATTGCCGACATCATTAAAGCAGAATCCAGCGAAGATTCTGAAATGGGTGCCATAATTATTTCGGCAGCTCCGTTCTCATCGAAAACGAAGGTTACATACACCGGAAAAAGCCGCTCCATTGGCAAATATACAAAGGATTTTATTGGTCTTTGGGTACAAACGCGAAACGTGCCAACAGAAAACGCCAACATGCTGGCTTAAGAGCCCAACCAATCAATGGACGTGAGGGTCGGCAAACATTCAGCCGAAGGTTTTAGAAGCGGAATTTGAAATTGTTTAATTCTCCAATTTTTGAATGAATTTGGGCGGAGTTGCGCCCTCATTCAGAGGTTTGATAAATCATCAGACTCTTAACAGAATTAATCGCGGAATCAAAAAATCTGCTCTGGAAAAACTATAAATTATTGATATTGATAGAGGGATATAAATATGGCAAATAATTATCAACCGAAACCAGAACATAAATTTACATTCGGATTGTGGACGGTGGGCAATCGCGGCGCTGATCCGTTCGGCGCTCAAGTCAGAGAAAAACTTTCGCCGCCGGAAATTGTCGAATTGCTCTCTGAAGTCGGAGCATACGGGGTGAATTTTCATGATAATGATCTAGTGCCGATTGACGCGACTCCGAGCGAAAAAGACCAAATCATTCGTGATTTCAGAAAGGCTTGCGAAGACAACAATCTCAAAGTGCCGATGGCAACCGTTAATTTGTTTTACGAGCCTGTGTTTCGTGATGGCGCTTTTACCGCAAACGATGCAAAAGTGCGCCGCTACGCCTTGCAGAAAACAATGCGGGCAATGGATTTGGGAAAAGAGTTCAGTGCAGAAACTTTTGTTTTGTGGGGCGGACGCGAAGGCACGGAAACCGATGGCTGCCGCCGACCGGACGAGGCGATCAAACGTTTTCGCGAAGCTTTAAATTATCTTTGTGAATATTCAATTGCGCAAAAATATGATTATAAATTCGCGCTCGAATCGAAACCGAACGAGCCGCGCGGCGATATTTATTTTGCGACAACGGGCGCGTATCTCGGATTTATCGGAACTTTGGATAAACCTGATTTAGTCGGAGTTAATCCGGAGGTCGCGCACGAGCATATGGCGGGATTGAATTTCACGCACGCGGTGGCGCAGGCTTGGGAAGCGGGAAAATTATTTCATATTGATCTCAACGACCAGCTGCCGGGACGCTACGATCAGGATTTCCGCTTCGGTTCGGCAAACCCGAAAGCAGCTTTTTGGCTGGTGAAATTTTTGGAGGATGTTGGCTACGACAAACCCAGACATTTTGACGCGCACGCTTACCGCACCGAAGATTACCGGGGCGTCAAAGATTTTGCCGCCGGCTGTATGCGGACATATTTGATTTTGAAAGACAAAGCAGAACGCTGGAACAACAATGCGGATATTCAGGAAATCATGTCGGAAATTGCTGAAACAAACATGAACGGCAAGCTAGGCGATTTTAACACCCTTTTGTCAGAAAATTTCGACCGTCACAAACTGTCAGCGAAAGGTTTACAGTACGAACGGCTCGATCAGTTGACGATGGATATTTTGTTCGGCGTCAGATAAGTGGAAATAAAATCGAACGCGTGAGTTTCCAGCTTAACCTAGATGCTTTTTCGTTTTACGATCCGCAAAAATCTGAATGGGTTTTTGAACCGGGCAAATTTGAGATTTTGATTGGTGCATCATCCCGCGATGTCGGCGGGCGGCGACTCTTCAAATTAAGTTAAACAACAAAATGTTTATATGATTTTTTTGGGAATAGATGTCGGAACCGGCGGTTCACGCGCGGTCTTGATTGATGAAAATGGCAAAATTAGAGCCTCAGCAACAGTTGAACACGTTCCGTTTGCTTCGCCGGAAATTGGCTGGGCGGAACAATCTCCCCTAGATTGGTGGAATGCTTCGTCTGCCGCGATTCGGGCTGTTTTGGCGAATCAAAACGTCAGAGCGGAAGAAATCGGCGCTATTGGATTTTCAGGACAGATGCACGGCGCGGTTTTGCTGGGTGAAAGAGACGAAGTTTTGCGTCCAGCGCTAATCTGGTGCGATCAGCGCACTAATAAACAATGTCTTGATTTAACCGAAAAAATCGGCGCGGAACGCCTGATCGAACTTGTTTATAATCCAGCGGTAACGGGCTTTACTTTGCCGAAACTGCTCTGGACGCGGGAAAACGAGCCGGCAATCTGGCAAAAGACGCGCGCCGTTCTCTTGCCGAAAGACTACGTTCGTTTTCGGCTCTCGGGCGATAAAGCAAGCGATGTTGCCGATTCTTCTGGAACTTTGCTCTTTGATGTCAAAAAGCGCGATTGGTCAAACGAGATGCTCGATGCGCTTGAATTAGACAAAAATCTGTTTTCGCGCGTTTATGAATCAACTGAAATTACCGGAAAAGTTTCCGCTGTTGGCGCAGCCGAAACAGGATTACTCGCAGGGACGCCGATTGTGGCGGGGGCGGGGGACAACGCGGCAGGCGCTATCGGCATGGGAATCGTCAAAGCCGGAATGGTCAGCGCGACAATTGGCACTTCGGGCGTAGTTTTTGTCGTTTCAGATGAGCCGATTTTAGATTTAAAGGGCAGAACGCACACCCTTTGTCACGCGATTCCGAATCGCTGGCATATGACCGGCGTCACGCAAGGCGCGGGACTCTCGCTGCGCTGGTTTCGGGAGAATTTTAGTGACGGAGAAAGTTATGAGGAGTTAGTTGCCGAAGCCGCCAAAGTTCCAGCAGGTTCGGACGGCGCTCTCTGGCTGCCGTATTTGATGGGCGAACGCACGCCGCATCTCGACCCAAACGCCCGCGCCGCGTTCGTCGGTCTGACCTATAATCACAGTAAAGCACACTTCGTGCGCGCGATTTTGGAAGGCGTGGCGTTTAGCTTGCGCGACAGTCTGAAAATTTTTAGAGAATTGGGGCTTCCGATTGAGAAAATCAGACTTGGCGGCGGCGGTGCGAAATCCGCTTTGTGGCGACAAATTCAAGCCGATGTTTACGGACAAGCAGTTGAAACGATTGAAGCCGAAGAAGGCGCTGCATTTGGCGCGGCGATTTTAGCCGGAGTCGGCGCGGGCGCGTGGGAAACGGTTGATGAAGCGTGTCGAAAAACGATTCGTGTCAGCGAAATAATCGAGCCGAATGTGGATTCGGTTAAACTATTTGACCGGCAATTTGAAATTTACCAATCACTTTATCCCGCTTTGAATCAGGTATTTAATTAAATTTGAATGCCTTTTCATATTTTCCGCTTAATAATCAGTCATAAAGCCCAAAAGCATCAAATATCAGCTAGTTTTGTGATTTTCACGGTTAAAGTAAACGGAACTGATTTGTTATCGGTTGAGCCGACGAAAATCGTGTAGTCTCCGCTTGTCTCTAATCCGACTTCGTAAGTTCCGCCTTTTTCTTCCCGCAGCAAAACCATTTCTCCGTCGGCTCCTTCGGTTGCGACCTTAATCCCAACTCCGGAAGTTGGCGTCAAAGTGAGAACCAGTTTTTGTCCGGATCCGGCTTTGACAACATAGTTCGCGCCGTAATTTCCGGTTGTCGCTTTGACCACGGCGGAAGTTTTGCCTTTGGCGAATTGAATTCGTTTGGAAGTTTGAGCTGTTGCCTGCACTCCGTAAATAAACATAAATGCCGTTAGCATCGCTGCTAAACCTGTTATTTTCTTCATTTTAATTATAATCATTTGTTAATAAACTTGGCGCCATTCCATTCAAAGTGAAATACTTTTCCTTCTTCCGTATCGTCTTCGGTGTTTCCGCAAGACATTGTTAAAATGCGTCCAGCTCGCGGTAGTTCAAAGAGACAATCTTGTGCGGCTTTTTGCTCTTTAGTCAGCGCTGGAAAAAATTGTTTAGTTACGTCCGTCCATTTGCCGCCTGCGTAAGTCAGAAATTCAGTTCCCCCGCCGCAAGCCGGACCGCAGCCGACTTGCGAGTGGGCGACAAGATATGAACCATCTGTTTTCTTAAAGAGTGCGATTTCCGACCATCCCTCTTCCTCATTCGGTTCTATTTTCAAATAACCGTTTTTAATATCCTCAATTTTGATCAAGGATTTGCGATATTTTGTGATTGCGGCTTTGCCTTTGATTTCTCTGCCATACGGGTGTGAATAATTGTCATTTGGCATTGCTAAATAAAAATCGGTAACAATTTTCGGTTCTTGGGCGTGTGCCAAGCTAAACGTTATCAAAATCGCAAAAACTAATGCTATGGTTTGTCTAAACGTCTGTTTTTTCATAATTTCGCCTTCCGTTATGTAGTCAAACTCAACGGACGATTTCACATTTGTTTACCTCTAGAGCAATTCAAGATTCAATGTACGGGACAAGCGATTAAGTCAGTACCACCCGCTTAAGCTCGGTGGTACTGACCCGTAGATGCAAGCCTAATCTGCTCTAGGTTTTTTGTAGCTAAAACTTCGAGCTACTCTCATCCAACCTGCGTCCTGTTGCTTGATTAGGCTCCGCGCGCAGTCGTTCCAAACCCACCACGCGACTTGCGCGGGACGTTTCCTAAGATAAGCGAGCTGTTGCAAATGAATTATTAAGGTTTAGCCTCGTACACCAAATTAAAAGGCGTTTCCGTGGCGCGGCGAAAATGTGAAAAACCGCCTTTAGTTATTACATCTCGCATTCCCCCTTCGCCCGCTTGCGCTCCTAATGCCAGTCCGACCTCTTGCGACAGCGAAGCTGGAGTGCAAATCAGCGTTGAAGCTGAATAAAAGGCGCGTCCGATTGGGTTTAGATTGTCCTTTACGTCATCGTGAGCAAACGGCTCGACAATCATCCATGTTCCATCCGAAGCCAAAGCCTCTCGGACATGAGCGGCTGCGCCGACAGGGTCGCCCATATCGTGCAGGCAATCAAAGTAGGTGACAAAATCGTAATCTTTTCCGGGAAAATCTTTTGCCTTAGCGACTTCAAACGAAACACGATCTTTAACTCCGCCTTCTGCGGCTCGTTGGCGCGCCATCTCAATTGATTTGTCGTGATAATCAAAGCCAACGAAAGTTGAAGCCGGATATGCTTGCGCCATCAAAACGGTCGAAGCCCCAAGCCCACATCCGATGTCGGCGACTTTCGCCCCGGCTTGCAGTTTTTCTTCAACACCTTCTAGAGCCGGAATCCATGAACTAACCAGATTCGCGGCGTAACCGGGACGGAAAAACATCTCAGTTCCGCGAAAAAGCCCCGCGTCGTGCTCGTGCCATCCCAAACCTTCGCCGGTGCGAAACCGCTCAATCATTTTCGGCACGGCTTGAAGCGAAGAAACGGCGAGCAAAAACGCGCCCGGCAAATAAGCCGGACTCGTTTCATCAGCCAGCGCGAAGGCTTGTTCTTCCGAGAGAAAGTAGGTTTGATTCACCGCGTCGTAGGATACATATCCACCAGCCGCTTGCGCGTTGAGCCACTCGCGCACGTAACGCTCCGTTGTTTCTGTTAATTCGGCTAATTCGGCGGGCGTCAGCGATTTATTCGCTTGAGCCATCGCTTTGTAAAGACCCAGACTTTCACCGATAACGACCAATCCGGCGTGCATCGTCGCGCCGAAATCATTAATACAGCTTC
>JBDTZD010000175.1:0-5838 GCA_040005335.1 Pyrinomonadaceae bacterium
AAAATTAACATTGGTTGTTTGCGCATTTGTTAAAGTCGAAAGCGTCAGCGTCGCACCAAAAACTGAAGCCGCAACGCCGATTTGCCTCGTTAATTGAACAAATTGCCGTTTGAGAGTTTCGATTCTGCCATCGGGACGACGAAAATAGCGGACACATAAATTGCCGTTTGAGTCAGCAACAATTTTACGCGCCCGTTTGCGCGTCATCGCCGACAGATTGTGAACGTTTTTGGCGCAGTGCGAGCAGAATCGCACCGTCTCGTTGCCCTGCATTTCGTTCCAGTTTTCGGAACACGGTTGAGCGACGTCCACGCGGTCTAGCAAGGATTTTTGCGGCATGGGGCAAAATTACCTTTCAAAGTTTTTAGGATTGGAGCGGTCGAGCCTTGCGGCTTATCTGCTGCGATGAGGTATGTATGCTTTTTGGTTGTGACGGACAGTATAATTAACTCAGATGTCGCATGAAAATCAGATGGTAAAAAAAGCGGAAAATAAATTGTTTGCTGATCGCATTACCAACCCCATGTTCCGTTAGCACCTTTGAACGGTCCGACAATTTCATTCGTAATCCAACCTCCATAAAAATCGCCTTCCTGAGCGTTTACAAGTTCGTCATTGACAAAGCAAGCGTCCATTTTCGATGGATAAAACGCAATGTAATTTTTGACGGCAGCAAAAGCGGGCGTTGGGTTTGCGTAAAACCAAGCGGCTTTTTCAACTCGTTTGCTGTTTGCTTCGATTGAATAATAACCGGCGCTACCTTTCCATTCGCAAAACGAACTGCCTGAAGCTTCGCGCAAAAATTCGCGTTTTACGTGATCGGGCGGAAAATAGTAAACGGGCGGATGACTCGTCTCTAAAACTCGGAAAGCGCCTGTTGTCTCAGCAATCATGATGCCGCCGAAAATGATTTTTAGATGTTTCGTCGTTGGTTGCAAAAGCGGCGGGCGCGGATAGTCCCACACCGATTCTTGACCTTCTTTGGGTTCAATTCTTTTCATTGTCTTTCGTAAATTCCGTTCTGATTTCGTCAAAATTATCTAAAAGCATTAATCTATATTGTTCACAATAATAATCTATCGCTTTTTCTTCATTTCCATGCAATCCATCTGTAAGAAAAAAATTGAATGCGTTGTACCTTGAAGCGGCAAACATCATCACGGAACTAACTCTTGTTGACGAATGTTTTTCACTAAATTTATTGGCTAAACTTATGAACTCATCAACAACATCATAGAACTCAGGTTTCATATCAATTTCTTTCACAGATTTATCTCCTTCGGAATACTAGAACAATTCCTCCAACGCTTCTTCAACAGACTTTACGCCGACCACACGAACGCCAAGCAGTTTTTCAAGTCCGGTTTTATTGGAAGCGGGCAAAATTAGTTTTTTAAAGCCTAAAGATTGAGCCTCGCGGGCGCGGGCTTGCGCTTGCAAAGTTCCGCGCACTTCACCCGTTAAGCCAACTTCGCCAAAGACCGCCGTTTGTGGATCAACCACTAAATTACGATAGCTCGAAGCAATTGCTGCAACTACGCCTAAATCTGCCGCCGGTTCGTCCACCTCTAAACCGCCCGCGACGTTTAAGAAAACGTCATCGCCCATCAGTTGAAAACCGACTCGTTTTTCTAACACTGCAATTAGCAATGCAGTCCGATTTTGGTCAAACCCTTGTGTCATCCGGCGACCTGTGCCGTATTTTGAACCGCTCACGAGCGCCTGCATTTCCACCAGCATCGGACGTGTGCCTTCCATGCAAACAGTGACGACCGAACCGGCGGCTCCCTCGGGACGCTCCTGCAAAAAAACTTCCGATGGGTTTTTGACGGCGACCAGCCCGCTTCCGGTCATCTCGAAAACGCCGATTTCATTTGCCGCGCCAAAACGGTTTTTGGTAGCGCGGATAATGCGATGATTATGGTGTCGCTCGCCTTCAAAATAAAGCACCGTATCAACAATGTGTTCGAGCGTTTTTGGTCCGGCTATTGAGCCTTCTTTGGTAACGTGACCGATCAGAAAAACGGGTGTGCCGGTTCCTTTGGCAAACATCAAAAACTGTCCGGCGACTTCGCGCACTTGCGAAACGGAGCCGGGCGCAGATTCGATGCTTGGTGAAAATACCGTTTGAATCGAATCCACAATCACCGCGTCCGGCTGCAGTTTTTCGGTTTCGGCGAGAATATTATCAAGGTTCGTTTCGGGTAACAGGAAAAGATTTTCGGCGTTTAAACCTAATCTCTCGCCGCGCATTTTTATCTGGCGTTCAGATTCTTCGCCCGAAACGTAGAGAATTTTTTGTCCGCTCTGACTTAATTTATCGGCAATTTGAATAATAATTGTTGATTTGCCGATGCCGGGTGATCCGCCGATCAGGACAAGTGATCCCGGAACGATTCCGCCTCCTAAAACGCGGTCGAATTCGTCAATACCGCTTGACGTGCGTGCTTCGTCCTGCGATTCGATTTCGCCGTAGGCAATCGGTTTGGTTTCGTTTCTAAAAGACGTTTTGTTGCCAAAACCGCCGCTGCCGCGCATTAGAGAAGTCGTTTTCCCTGTTGCCACAGCTTGCGCACTGGGGCGAAAACGTTCTTCGACAAATGAATTCCATTCGCCGCAGTCCGGACATTTGCCGAGCCATTTGCGCGATTGATGCCCGCATTTTTGACACACATAAATTGTCGTCGGATTTTTTGCCACGTTTTTTCAGTTTTTAGTTGACCATTATCAGTTATCAGGTTTTCCTAAGAATACAACAGCGACATTAGGTTTTGTTAATCAACTTAGGTATCCTGTTAACTGTTGACTGCTAACTGATAACTGAATTTATGCCAGCACAACAAGGTTCGCGAGGATTTTCAGAACGGGTCGCTGTCGTATCTGACGGCGCAAACCCTTTTGGGCGGGCGGTTGCGCTCCAACTAGCCATGCAGGGATGTTATGTAGTGGTCGGCTTTGCCGATTCTTCGCCCGAAAGCGTGCGCACTTTGGTTGAATTACAATCAATCGGAACATTAGCGAGTGCGGTTCATGCGGATATTTCTACAATTCAGGGCGTAACTGATTTATTTGAGCAAGTTGAAAGTATGTACGGGAGGCTGGATTTGCTGGTCAACACGGCACAATTTCAAACGAAAATTGATTTTTCCTCAATTGACGAAAACGATTTTGTCGAATTTATCAATCATAATCTAAAATCAGTGATTTTCTGTTCGCAAACAGCGCTCCGGCTGATGAAAAATCGTCCAAATGCGGCAATCGTCAACCTGGCTAATGAGACGGGAGATCAATCGGACGCTCTTTTTGTCATGGCGCAAACTGCTCTGGTTGGATTAACCAAGTCTTTAGCAAAGTTTTTAGCGGCAAAGCTTGGTCCCAAGATTCGGGTTAATTGTGTTTCGTTTCAATCAGATCAAAAGCCAGTTAGCGAGTATGAATCTTTGCATTCGGAATATGTCGTTGCCCCAAATGATGTGGCTCGAGCAGTGGTTTACCTGCTTTCACCCGATGCTGAAGCGATCACCGGACAGATGATTTCGGTCGGACCAAAACGCACAAAAATCTAGCCACCGCGCGATGTTTTCGCTGCGGCGCAACTTATCATCAGTAAAATTAAACCAAAATTTGAACTCTAAACGTTTTCCTACGCCGTGACGCTGGGAATATATGCGTGTTAAGATTATTTAGTCATCATCGCCTCTTTATCTTTTGAAAATATTTTTATTACATGAAAACGGATATTTTAGTTATTAGACTGGGGTTTATTGCGCTTCTTATCGCTGCCGGATTCTTGCTTAATCCGCTCGGCAAATCTGAAAGCCTGATCGAACACGGCTACAACCCTCAATTTCGTCAAACATTATCTTGTTTGCTGGCAGCTGTGGCTGCAATTGCCATTATCATTTTTGAAAATCGAGTTCGGCGCGCTTCACTTAAAACTCTGATTGGAGCCGCTATCGGTTCAATCCTCGGAATCATCGGAGCATATTTGCTCGGAATGCTGATTAGCACTCAGGAAACGACCGCCGTTCGCGCTGAAATGAAAACGTTTTTAACGATTGCTCTGGCGTCTTTTATGGGCTATGTGGGTTTGATGGTCGGCGCGGCAAAAGGCGAATATCTTGATTTAGCAGCTCTCGGCGGCATTTTTAGTGATAAAAACGTCCCGCGCGATTATAAAATTCTTGACACCAGCGTCATTATTGACGGGCGTATTGCCGATATTGCTGAAACAGGATTTTTGGGCGGAACGCTGATTATCCCGCAATTCGTGCTGCGCGAATTGCAGCAAGTCGCCGATTCGCCGGATTCGTCAAAGCGTCAGCGCGGACGACGTGGACTCGACATGCTCCAGCGTCTCAGAAATAATAACAATCTTGATATTCAAATTATCGAAACCGATTTTCCTGCCGTCAAGGAAGTTGATCTAAAACTGATTGAGCTTGGCAAACAGCTCGAAGCCGTGATTGTGACCAACGACTTTAATTTAAATAAAGTCTCGCAGCTGCGCGGAGTTAATGTTTTAAACATCAATGAATTGGCCAACGCTCTAAAACCGGTTGTCCTGCCCGGCGAGGCGATGAAGGTTTTTATTTTGAAAGAAGGCAAAGAATATAATCAAGGCGTGGCTTATCTCGATGACGGCACCATGGTCGTGGTTGACAATGCGCGAAAGCTAATCGGCAAAAACGCCGAAGTTGCTGTGACCAGCGTTTTGCAGACAACCGCCGGAAAAATGATTTTCGGGCGCTTGTGGGAAGAAGGGATTGAAAATATCCACGATTCACGCACCCCGAATTTTAATATCCATGATTCGCGGGGAGCAAATATTCACGATTCGCGCACCCCAAATTTTCGGCGCAATCTTAATGGCAATAATGCAGGGCGCGATTTGCGTGAAACGAGCTTGACGCCGATGCATATTCCCGAAGACGAAGTTTGAGAACAGTTAACAGTTAGCAGTCATCAGTTAACTGTTAACATTTAATTGATGACTGCTATTGCAATCATTGTCGCGGCAGGGAGCGGAAAGCGTTTTGGCGCGGAAAAGCCAAAACAGTTTCTCGAACTCGCCGGAACGCCAATTATCTTTCACACTTTGCAGCGTTTTGAGGCTTGTTCGGCAATTGCTCAAATTATCGTTGTTTTGCCGGCAGCGGAAACGGACGGCTTTTTGGCGAAAGCGGCAAAATACGGTTTACAAAAGCTGAAAACGGTTGTGGCGGGTGGTAACACGCGCACCGCATCGGTTTGGAACGGATTAAATGCTGTTGAGCCAAACAGCGCGGAAATTATTGCCGTTCACGACGGCGCCAGACCGTTTGTAACATCAGAGGAAATCAAACGCACAATCGAAAAGGCGAGGGAAACCGGGGCGGCTTGTCTGGTTGCACCTGTCACAGACACAATCAAAGAAATCACGCCCGACGGGATGATTCTGCAAACCATTGATCGCAACACATTACGTCGCGCACTAACTCCGCAATGCTTTCGTATTGAAATACTGCGTCGGGCTTTTAGAAAAATTGATTTGTTAAATGAACAAGCGACAGATGAGAGTTTTCTCGTCGAAAAACTCGGATATCAAATTTCAATTGTCGAAGGCAGCCCGCGTAATATCAAAATCACCGTGCCGGAAGATTTAATTTTGGCGGAATCTTTACTCAAATTACCGGCATCTCGAAATTCAAAGTTTTAGTGTCAGCACGCGCTTTGAACTTTGAACTTTGAACTTTGAACTTTGTTAAGAATTGGTTTTGGCAGCGATATTCATCGCCTCGTCCCCAATCGCCCGTTAATTTTGGGCGGTGTCGTGATTGAATCGGATTTGGGCGCGGA
>JBDTZD010000227.1:0-5830 GCA_040005335.1 Pyrinomonadaceae bacterium
ACATTTTCTTCAATTTGTTCTTTTAACCCGGACACGCGAATCATAAAAAACTCGTCCAGGTTGGTCGAAAAAATCGAGAGAAATTTGAGTCTTTCAAGCATCGGGTGCGTTTTGTCCTGGGCTTCTTCTAAAACGCGGCGGTTAAATTCGAGCCATGATAATTCACGGTTAAACAAAAAACGCCGGTCATGAAGAAGCGACGGCGGCAGTTCGATGTAAGAAATCTCTTCGGTTACGTCAATTTGTTTGAGTACAGGATTCATAACTGAAACCTGATAAATTTATCACAAGTGGCGGGAAACGCGGAACGTTTTCTTTGAATCAATTGAACGCGTTCGCAAGTTGTTTTGAGTTTTGCGTTCAACGCGAGGCGAATAAGGGTTAGGAAATTATGCAAACGACGGCAGCAATCGGTAACAAAGAATTTTTGCAACGGACAAAGCAGCGAACAACGCTGCTTTTGTGGCTTGAATGGACCGGTTTTTTTATTCTTTTACCGTTTGTTTTGCGGATTTGGTGGCATCCGCAGATTGTTTTTGCAACTCTTTTCTTTGCCACCATCGGAGTGGCGATTTGGCTGCTGCGGAATAGAAATTTTAACCGCAAACTTCTCTGGCTCGGTCGCCACGTGCGCGGCGAATGGAATCAACTGAAAAGAATTTTGCTTCGTTTTATAATTTGCGGAGCGTTGATTGCCGCCCTTGTATTATTCGTTTTTCCGGGAAACTTTCTCGACATGCCGAGGGAAAATCCGGTTGTCTGGGCAATCGTGATGATTTTCTATCCGCTGCTTTCGGTTTATCCGCAGGAATTAATTTACCGCACTTTCTTTTTTGAACGCTATCGCAGTTTGTTTCGCAGTAAAATTGCAACCGTGTTTGCCAGCGCCATCGGATTCGGATTAATCCATATTATTTTTCAAAATCCGCTCGCCGTCATTTTAACTTTAATCGGCGGAGTTTTCTTTGCCGAAACGTACGCCCGGACGCGGTCGCTGCGGCTGGTATGGTTCGAACATGCACTCTACGGCTGTCTTATCTTTACAATTGGTTTGGGCGAATTTTTCTATCACGCCCGCGTCCCGATTCAATAAGTTCAAAGTTTAAGGTTCAAAGTCTAAATTGTGAAGCGAAAATTACACTTTGCAGTCGTCTGCCATGAACCTTAAACTTTGAACTCTGTTAATGACCGGAGTACCAATCGTACCCGCGTTCGCCCCAAAAATCTGCTGGTCGTTCATCGGTGAACGAGATGCGTCCGATTCGTTTGATCTGTTTGATGCCATATTTGGTTGGCGTCACGAGACGGAGCGGTGCTCCGTGTTCGAGCGTCAGCGGCGCGCCGTTCATTTCGTAACATAAAAGAGTTTGCGGATGCATCATGCTCGGCACATCCATTCCGACATAATAACCTCCATCGGGCGTGACCAGCGAGATATATGGCTTTGCCTCAGGCACAAACACGGCAGCAAAATCAGAAAATCGCGCTCCCGCCCAATTAACAATTGTGCTCCAACCTTCGATACACTTTAATTCGGTTGTCATTTCGGTGCGCGGCAGCGCCTTGATATCGTCCAAAGTTAAAAGCAAACCAGGCATCGGCATTTGGGATGCGGCGGCTCTGTCCATCGTCGCTGGCGGCATTTCGGGCGCGTTAGGATTTTGTTTGGCATCTTTATTTTCGTGAAGCTGATTTGTCTCCTTCATCTCATTT
This sequence comes from Pyrinomonadaceae bacterium, assembly GCA_040005335.1. Lineage (GTDB taxonomy): Bacteria > Acidobacteriota > Blastocatellia > Pyrinomonadales > Pyrinomonadaceae > JBBQUS01. Next base: position 1,714 of record JBDTZD010000227.1, read on the forward strand.
TGATTGTTCATCATCGTTTCGTAGGCAATGTTGTCGGTGTACTGCGAAAATCTTTGCTGATTTGCTACGCCGACGACTTGCAGTTTCCACGTTGCGGGATCAAAACCTGCGCTCATGCCTTCGCCGCCGTTGACACGCAAATTCCCTACTCGCTCGCGAGGAAATTGAGGTGCTAACCGTGCCGGTGAATAAAAAGTCTGGGCGACCGATTCGTTAAATTTAAAGGCGCGATCAAACATCCAAGCTTGTTTTTCGTCGCGCAGCCAGCTATAGCCCAGATAACTAAACACGACAGCCGCACCGCCAACCAAAAAGCCGCGCCGTGAACGCCGAAACATTTCTTGTTTTGCTTCTTCGTCAGTCATCACGGGCGTAAACTCCATTTTTTCGCCTAAAATTTTCGCCGTGTTTATTTTGTCAGAATCTGCGGCAGCAACTTCGCGTTTTCGAGTTTCAAGTTCGCGTACCTTTTCAAGCAAAACTTCTCCGTCTTTTGATTTATTTTCATCTGATTTGTTTTCTTCGCTCATGCTTTTACTCCTTCGCTCGGCGGCGTCATGTTGTTTGGTAAATCATTTTCGATTGGGACCGCGTCAACTGTTGCGATTTCGTAACCTGTAATCATTGACCGGAAATTGTTCCAGCCTGCTTTCGCCACTTGCGCGACGTGAACCAGGAAAAACAAAACAAACAAAATAGTAAGCCAAAAATGAATCCACCGAGCCATCTCATAACCGCCGAAAAGAACGGTTAAAAACGCCAGTTGGGTTGGTTTGTAAATCGCTAGACCCGTCAAAAAGGAGCCGATACCCATCACAATCACGCTCGTGTAAGCAATGCGCTGCGCATCGTTGTATTTGCCTTGCGGCGGATGATATTTGCTTAAGCCAAAATCGTAGAGCGTGACGGCAAGAGCGCGTTTGAATGAACCCGGTAGGGGAATGAGAGCGCGCCATTCGCCCGAAATAATTGTGTACAACACATATAGAATGCCGTTGATGATGAAAAACCACATAAAAAAGAAATGCAGCATCAAGCCTTCGGCCAGGCGGAACGGAATACCGAGATTCTCAAAAAACCATTTCGGGAAAAAGTGAAACAGCTCATAACCAAAAATCGTGATGCCGAAGACGGCATTTGCCCAATAAATCAGCAAACCGCTCCAAATCATCAGCGTCAGCAAAGGAAAGTTAATCCAGTGCAGCCAGCGAATCGCCAGCGGATGTTTTTTCTCAAGCCTTTTCGCCATCTCAAAGCTCCCTTTTGTTAATTAGGAAATATAATGCTGATTTAATTATACCGATTTAGTGTTCGAGTATTCCGTGCAAAAAATAATGCAGCAAAAAAAAGAGCGCAACTCCGGCAAAAACGAAAAGAGAGAGCAGCCATGATTTACCACCGTGATGATGGAGCTCGGGTATTAATTCGCTAGCCGCTACGTAAAGCGCGACGCCAGCGGCAATCGGCAGCAAAAATGGCACTGCAACAATCATTTGTGAACCAAGAAGAGCGAAAACACCAACGCCGAGCAGAGTTGTCAGACCGACAACCGAGCTTGCCGCCGTTGCTCGCCCCAAAGATTGTCCGGAAGCCACGACAAGCGACGCAACCGTAAAACCTTCGGGCAATTTGTGCAGGAAAATCGCCAGAAAAACCAAAACGCCAGCGCTGAAATTAACCGCCGTCGAAGCTGCGATTGCAATTCCGTCAAAAAATGCGTGAAACAGCATTCCGCCAACTGCCGTGTAAGCCACCGACGGCGGAATCACTGCCGAGGAGCTTTCGCCGAGGTGAACGTGTGGGGTTAAAGTTTGCTCAAAAAAATGCACCATCAAATAACCGCCGAGCAGCAGCAACAGCGGAGAAATGATAATTTCTTCAATCGAAGTTTGATTTCGTGCGTTGATCCAAAGCGAAAGCGAGCGCGGCAAAATTTCGATAAAATTAACTGCGAGCAAAAATCCCGCCCCCAAAGCAACGAGAAATTTCAAAGCCCGTTCGTTGTTTCTCAGGGCGGCGGAAGGATATAGCAATAAGCCGCCAACGACGTTTGCCGCCGCCGCGAGCAGCCCCAAAAATAATAAACTATTTGTTTGCATTAACCGGATTCTAACGAAAATAAAACCGAAAATATAATCGAATTTCAACAAACAGTAAAAGTTCGCCAACGAATCGCGACAAAACGGCTGTGTTAAAGTTTATTTTATCCGCTATTTCTCTATCGTAACTGAGATTCCATACGGAAGAGCGTCAAAAAGCTCCTGCATTTCATTGTTTTCAAGCGCGATGCAGCCGCGCGTCCAATCTTTTTCCGTTCCGCCGCCGTGAATGTAAATCTCACCGCCGAGTGCGGTGTTTTGCGGCGGCAAACGATTTTCTGTGATTGCTCGGACAATCTCATCGTGTTCACTGTTTGCAATCAGATTTTCGCGCAAACCACGCATGGCATCCTCGATATTCGGGTAACTTAAACCAAGCGAGCGGTGAAATCTGCTGGCAGGGTTTTTAACGGCGAGATAAAAATCGCCTTCGGGTGTTCGTCCGTCGCCTTCAATTTGTTTGTCGTCAGAGGGATTTGAACCGATGGCGATTTTATAAGTTTTTACAAGTTTTCCGCCATCGAAAACTTGTAATTGCCGTTTGCCTTTTTTGACCACAAGACTAGGCTTTTCAAGCTGCGGCAACGAGACTTCGGTTTCGCGCGACAATAACCAAGCCAAACCCGTCGCACCCGCCAAAATAATGGCAACAATGGCGAGTCTTTTTCCGCTCAACTCGTAATTCATAATTCGTAACTCGTAATTGAAACCAGACGCGGTTCGTCGCCGTCGCCTTTGATTGCGATTTTAACAATCGTTTCGGGAAGCGGAAAATCCTGCAAACGCTCTGCCCATTCGATCAAAACAATTGCTTGCTCGTCCTGCAAAATTTCGTCCAAATCAACCGCATAACCGGCTGCCGCGCCGTCGTTCAAACGATATAAATCAATGTGAAAAACTTTAAATCGCGCCTGGTAAATATTGACTAGGGTAAAGCTCGGACTCGTTACCTCCGCTTCATCAAGCCCCAGCGCGTTCATCACGCCTTTGACAAAGAGAGTTTTGCCTGCGCCCAGCCCGCCTTCGAGCAAAACGACTTCACCTCCAGCAAGCGAAGCGCCAAATTGCTCGCCAAGCGCAAACGTCTCTTCCGGTGTTTGGCAAATATAAGTTTCGGTTTTCGGATATATTTCATCCTTCATCCTTTATCCTTCAAGCGAAGCGAACGCGTCTCCCAAACATTTGCGAACATCGGAAGCCGTCATTGAACGCATTCCAACTTTTTTTGCCGCAATATCCCCAGCCGTTCCCGCAATGTAAAGCGCGGCGACAACCGTTTCAAAAATGTTGTTGTTTCCGGCAGCGACTGTTTGAGCAATGAATCCGGCGATGATCCCGGTGAGTGTGTCGCCGTTTCCCGCCTTGCCGATTCCCGGATTGCCAGTTGGATTAACAACAACCTTGCCGTCCGGCGCGGCGATCAAGCTGCGTTCTCCTTTTAAAACTAAAATGACATGATGTTTTTGGGCAAATTCGCGGACGATTTTGACTCGATCCGACAAATCTGTCTCTTCATTAACGCCTAATAATCTTCTCATTTCGCCAATGTGCGGCGTTAAAATTAGAGGCAATTTATCGGAGCCTTGCAAATCAAACGGCGAGAGCGCATTTAACCCATCTGCATCAATAACAACGGGCGTTCGACGTTGCTCGATAAATTTTCTAACAAAGCTTCTGGTTGATTCTTCGTTTGAAGATAATCCACAACCAATGGCGACTGCATTTGCCTTTTCGCTCAATTTTAGAACTTGTTCTAATGCCAATTCGTCAATCGCGCCGCTTGCAGTTTCAGCAACAGCAGATACCATAATCTCCTGCAAAACGCGTGGCGAAACTGCTTGGTACGCCGCCTCCGGCGTAGCGATTGTGACTAGTCCGACGCCGCTTTGCATCGCGGCATCAGCGCACAAAACCGCTGCGCCCGCCATATTTTTTGAACCGGCAACTATGAGGGCGTGACCGCGAGTTTTTTTGTATGAATCAACAGTAAATTTTGTTTGCGATAGCCAACTTTGCGC
>JBDTZD010000081.1:0-19467 GCA_040005335.1 Pyrinomonadaceae bacterium
TCCAATAATAGCCGTCCAGTAGCTGTTGAGCAAACAATCAAAATGCGAATTGTGATAGCATTTGATAAATGATCGAATCTTTTCCAAACTTTTATTTGACTCAAAACTCTTCTAAAATCTGACAGCAGTATTATCAGCAAAAATATTTTCAGCAATCAAATGAGCGATAAATTGAAACAAGAGATAGCCGTCTTTGACGGTTTGTGGCGCGGAGGCTATTACGAAGGCGACCCGCTCGAACCATTGTCGCGTTCAAGTTATGGGCAGCTCGGCTATCTGAGCGTTTTGCGGGCGACTTATCTGCGCTGTATCAAGCCATATCTTAATGAGGAAACGATTGCGCTCGAAATCGGCCCGGGACGCGGCGCTTGGACAAAAGCCCTGCTTCCGGCACAAGAAATTTGGACTTTAGACGCGGTTTCAGCCGAAGATAATCAGTTTTGGAATTATATTGGCAGCCAGCCACACGTCCGCTATTTGCAGGTTGATGATTTTAGCTGCCGCGATTTACCCGAAAATCATTTTAACTACATGTTTTCGTTCGGTTGTTTTTGCCACATTTCCTTCGCGGGAATCGAAGAATACGCCAAAAACCTTTTCCCGAAATTAAAATCCGGAAGCGATTGTTTTTGGCTCGTGGCTGATTACGAAAAATATAACCGCGTCGTAGCCGATTGGCGACGTTACAGCGTTTGGGGCGCGGCCGCGCCGGTTGGGAAACGTTTTGCGCCGGTTCGCAAAATGCTTGAATGGCTGACGCGGATGGATAACAAACCGCAATTGATGGCGCCGGACAAAGACGATGAACCTGACCAAAATGGTCGCTGGTACGACGCCGGAATTGGGCGAACCTGTGAGATGCTGCGGAAACACGGCTATCAAATTATTGACGAAGATGTCGAAACCTCGCTTCGCGATCCAATTATTCAATTTCGTAAACCTTAATTATTAACCAACGATTGATGCAAACGAGCATTCCGCGCAATGTTTTATTCGGCTTTCTGTCGTGGCTGCTGCCGCTCGTCTCGACGATAATTGTGACACCGTTTGTCATACGCGGGATGGGCGCGGAAGAATTTGGTTTGTACACGCTCGTTTTAGGTTTTATCGGGTATTCGTTTGTTTTCGGAACCGGAAGAGCAGCGACTAAATATGTTGCCGAGTACAATCAAAGCGGGGAAATCGAAAAAGTCGAAAATATTTTATCCGCCACTTTGATTTTAAGCTTGCTCATTGGTGTTGGCGGCGCATTGGTGCTGGCGGTGGCGGCAAAAGTTCTGGTCGCTGATCTACTGCTGATTAAAACGGATTTACAAATCAAAGCCGTGACTGCATTTTATCTGGCGGCGGCGACAGTAGCATTAATGATGCTGCAACAGGTTTACAGCGCCCTTTTACAAGCCGTTAATCGGTTTGATTGGTTTTCGCACATCACCACTCTTTTTAGCACTTTGCTCAGTGTTGGCAATCTAATTTTAGTTTGGCGCGGAGGCGACGCGCTCGTTTTGCTATGGTGGAATCTGATTTTAACAGTTGGCGGAGCGATGGCTTTTTATTGGGCTGCCCGCCGCGCATTGCCATCCGCGCGTTTTCGCCTGTTCCGCTGGCGGCTTGAAAACTTAAGACTGGTGGCACGATACAGTGCGGGCGTGATAGGTTATCAAATTTGCGGAAACATTTTGCTGCTCTTTGAACGAAGTTGGATCACCAGAAATCTGGGCGCGGAAAGTCTGACCTATTACACTGTGCCGATGCAGTTAGCCGGTTACATTCATCTTTTTATCGGGAGTTTTCTCCTAGTGTTAATGCCTCTGGCGAGCGCTTTGAGCGTCGAGCGGGACAATCCTCTTTTGCTCTCGCTGTATTTGCGAGCTTCTAAAATCGTTTGCCTTCTGGCGGTACTCGCTGCTGTAGCGGCAATTATTGGCAGTCGAGCGTTTTTAGAATTGTGGCTTGGGGCTGAATTTGCCGAACGCTCCGCAACCGTCATGATTCTCCACGTTTTAACGTGGGGCGTCATGGCAACCTGTATTGTCGGCTGGCAATTAGCGGACGGGATGGGATTTCCCTCGCGAAATGCCTGGCTGGTTTTTGCTTTTCTTATCATCAGCGCACCTCTGATGATTTTGCTGCTGCCGTCATACGGTTTAGTTGGAGCGGCGGCCGGGCGCGCAGCTGGCGTCGTTTTGTCCGTTCCGATTTTTATCGCGCTCATGGAACGCGTAATTTTTGGCAAAATTCAAATGAATTTTTGGCGACAGATAATTATGACTTTAATTTTAGCAGGCGGCGCCGGGGGCGCGACGGAGTTTGTGCTGCTGAAAATTTTGCCGCTGAATTGGTTTTCGCTGATTTTGTCGGTTGCGTCAAGCATTCTGATTTTTCTTGGAGTGTTATTATTATTACGATATTTTACTCTTGAAGAGAGAATTTGGCTGCAAAAGTTCGCCGGACGAGCCTTCGCAGCTAATTAAAAGTGTTTAATGAAAGAACAGATAAACAAAAAGTTTCCGCTCGTGCAGCGAATCGAATATCTTAAAGAAATATGTCGCGGCAAAAAAGTTTTGCATTTAGGCTGCGCCGATTACCCGTTTACCGAACAAGCCATTAAAGCGAAAACGCATCTCCATTTTGAGTTGATGGACATTGCCGCCGAGCTTTACGGATTTGACTATGATCAGCCGGGGATTGACATTTTAGAGCAGCACGGAGCAGACAAACTTTATCGCGCCGATTTGGAACATCTCGAAGATCTGCCGCTTGACGAAAAGTTTGAAGTTATCGTTGCTGGTGAGATAATCGAGCATTTATCAAATCCGGGGTTGTTTTTGCGCGGTATTAAACGGTTTATGAACAGTGAGACAAATTTAGTGGTAACAACGATTAACGCATATGCCGGGGTGCGGTTTTTTGTTTATGGTTTGCGCGGCAAAGGCGGTACAAACGAGCCGGTGCATCCCGATCACGTCTCATACTATTCATACAAAACTTTAAGTTTAATTTTAAACAGGGAAAAGCTGGATGTGAACCGTTTTGCATTTTATGACATCGGCACCAATCATCGGCCACATGATAATTGGCGACAGCTTTTGATTAATGACGTTTGCGTCAAGATTTCGCCTTCATGGGCGGACGGCATTATCGCCGAATGTTCTTTGGGGTAAAAAAAAATATGGACGCCGCAAAATTAAACCCAATCAGTAAAAAACGAAGTATCCGCGCTGCGTTCGCCGGGCAAGAGTTGCCGCTCATGGCAGGAGTTTTATTCTTGCTGACAATCGGCGGCATTTTTGTCTGGTGGGAGTTTGGCGACAGCAGACAAAACAGCAATAATATGTTGTTTTTGCTGCCTTGGCTGGGGATGACAACGGCGGTTATTTTCGCTCCGCTCGGCTATTTGTTTTATCGCGGTCAGTTTAACTTGTTTCATCCCTTGATTTACGCCGCATGGTCGTATTTCGTTCCGGCGTTTGTCATTGGCGGCATTATCTTAACTTTTGGCTGGGCGCAGCAGCCTTATTTGTACTTCATCGAAGACCCGGCAACCGACATTCCCTGGACTTTTATTTACATTTCCCTTGGTTTTGCCGGTTTGACCGCCGGTTTTCTGCTGCCGTTCGGAAAATATTTTGGCGTTTGGCTAAACCGCAAATTGCCGGTATGGGATTGGAAACCGGGTACTTTGCTGTTTCCGGGAGTTATTTTGCTCTTGCTTGGCGCAATGAACACGGCTTTTGCTTTTGGAGCGGGCGTTCTCGGTTATCAGAGAATTGATGAATACGGAACTTTTGACGGGTTAATTTATTTACTCTCACTGTTGTTGATGGAAGGAACATTTCTGCTCTGGTTTGCGATTTTTAGAAGCTCGCGTCTAAACATCAATCATTACATCATCATCGGATTACTGATTTTCACGACTTTGCTCCGGGCGGCTTTTGCCGGTAATCGCGGCAGCTTATTGATGTCTTTGATTTTTATTATTGCCGCGTTTGTCCTGGCGGGACGGCGCATTGGATTCAAACAAGGAGTTTTAGGGGCGGTTGCGATGGTCGTTGTGATCTTGGTCGGGATGATTTACGGAACTACTTTTCGCAGTCTTAAACAAGACGAGGCGCGAATTGACTTTGGCAAATATATTGAATTTGTACCGCAAACTTTTGACGCCATTTCGCGGCAAGATATCGGCGCGGTACTGACGCAAGGCTTTTCCTCGCTTGCCGAGAGATTTGAAAACGTTAGCTCTGTTGCCGTCGTTGTTTCTAATTACGAGAAACTAAAACCTTACGAAGAAAGCTATGGGCTAGACAACAATATTTGGAAAGACACCATTACATTTATTATTCCGCGCCCCTTGTGGCCCGACAAACCGCTTGCTTCAGAGCCGCGTAAATACGGCGAATTATATTTTAACTACGCCGATAACTCATTTACAATTACCCCGATGGGCGATTTGCTGCGGAACTTCGGACCCCTCGGTGTGCCGCTCGGAATGATTCTGCTCGGTTTAATTCTGCGCGTTTTTTACGCCGCCCTGATTGAAAATCAAACGGTCACGGCTTGGCGCGCGACAATCTATTTTATGCTGCTTTTTACGGTTTCCTACGAGAGCTTTTACGGTTCGATTATTCCGTATCTCGTCAGAGTCGGGGTGATTTCGATTGTCGGAATCTTGGTTGTCTGGTTCCTAATTCCGCAAATTGAAAACGGGAGATTGGCAAAATTTCAGGTATGACGATTAGCAAGATCGAAAAAGAATGGGAGCGTTACGGCGCGGAAAATGCGTATTATACGGTTCTGACCGATGAAAAATATCGCGCGGAAAATCTCGATGAAAAGATGCTGGACGATTTTTTCGATTCGGGCGAAAATCATGTTCAAAGAATCTGGCATGAAATCGAAAGCAGCCTTGTCTCGCAGTTTAGCCCGCGACGAGGACTGGATTTTGGCTGCGGAGTCGGGCGATTGACGCTTCCGCTGGCGGCAAAATGCGGAGAAGTCGTCGGAGTAGATATTTCAGCCAATATGGTTACCGAAGCCGAACAAAATCGCGCTCGAAAAAACGTCGTCAATGCTTCGTTTGTCAAAGATGACGGAACATTTTCAAATGTCAGCGGCAGTTTTGATTTTATTCACTCTTTTATTGTTTTCCAGCATATTGAACCTGCGCTCGGGCAAGACATCGCGCGACGTTTAATCGAAAAATTAGAAATCGGCGGAATCGGAGTTTTGCAGTTTGTCTATCGCGACAAAACGCCGCCGCTGACGCAGCTCCGGGTTCGCTTGTACCGTGATTATTGGTTTATTCGCGCTTTGCGGAACTTTGTTTTGCAAGCCAAAACCGAATCGGTCGCTTCCATTTTTCCGATGAATACTTACAATTTAAACAATCTGTTTGCTATTTTGCAGGAAAATGATTGCCATCGCTGCGCGGTACGTTTTAGCGATCATCATTTTGACGGCGTGGTACTGTTTTTTCAAAAAGGCAGAGAAGCGCTTTACTAAAGCGCGCTTCTCTGAGGTTAAGGAAATGACTTTGCAGACTAAAATTAACGGTTTAAAAGAAGTTTGGCAATTTGATAATCGAATCTGGCTAACTCTGACCAAAACTTTTTTCGCCAAGGAAAAATTACACATCTACCGTTACAAAGGCTTGGAAATTTTGGTTGATCATGCCGCTGGTGACGCTAACGGAGCTAGAGAGGTATTAACCTCGGCGATGTATCGCCGGTTTTTGCCTTTGATGAAGTTGCAAGGCGCAATCAATGTTTTGGATTTGGGCGGTAATAACGGCGGTTTTCCGCTTCTGCTCAAAGCTGAGGGGATCGAAATCAAAAAAGTTGTCAGCGTTGAATTAAATCCGAAAACGTTCTCGCGTCTGCGTTTTAACTTGGAACGGAACTTGGATTGTGAGATTGTCGCTATTAATGCCGCTCTCTGCGGCGAGGAACGAGAATTAAATATTCCGCTCGGAGTTGGGAGCGTCTCGGACAGCATTTACGAAAACAATATTAATAATGGTAAGGGCAAGATTTATCATTTACGTGGATTGACATTGGACGGCATTTGCGTGACTTACTTTGGTGATGAAACAATTGACATTTGCAAAATGGATGTCGAAGGCGCTGAATTTGAAGTCTTTTTGCTGCCTCAACATCAATGCCTCAAGAATTGCCGTTATTTGATTATGGAAATTCATGAGCGTGACGGAAGAACAAAAGAAGAAATTCTTCCGGCAATTGAAAAACTGGGATTTATTCGACAACCAAATGCTGCCGATGCAGATCCGACCGTCCATTTATTCGTCAACTCAAATTTTAATTAGAAAATGGAAAAAACGGTTTTCACCAACGGTTGTTTTGATATTTTGCACGCCGGGCACGTTGATTTGCTCGATCGCGCACGAGCGCTCGGCACAAAGCTGATCGTCGGTATTAACTCAGACGCTTCGGTCAGGAAAATTAAAGGCGCCCTGCGTCCTCTCGTCTCAGAACAAGACCGCGCCGCGGTTTTACTCGGACTGAGAGCTATTGACGAAGTAGTAATCTTTGACGAATCCACCCCGCAGCGGCTGATCGAAGAAACCAAACCGGATGTTTTGGTCAAGGGCGGCGATTGGCAAATTTCGGAAATTGTCGGCTCAGATTTTGTTTTGGCGCGGGGCGGCGAGGTTTATTCTCTGCCGCTCAAACTAGGGTTTTCGACCACAGCAATCATCGAAAAGGTTTTACAGACAAAGACTGATCCAATAATGAAAGATTCTCACGACAAAGTTAAAACAAGCGGCGCACAGATTATTGAAAACGCTTTGAAAGCGCATCAATTTTTGTTCGATTCATTGCTGTCGGACGAAATAACCGCGATTGAACGCTGCGGCGACCTGATTTGCGCGGCTCTCCTGAGCGGCAACAAAGTTTTGCTCTGCGGCAACGGCGGCAGTGCGGCGGACGCACAGCACATTGCCGCCGAATTTGTCGGGCGTTACGAGCGTGAGCGGCGCGGATTGCCTTCAATTGCGCTGACAACAGATACTTCGGCTCTCACCGCAATCGGCAATGATTATGGGTATGAGCGCATTTTTGCCAGACAGGTTGAAGCCTTAGCCGTTTCAGGTGATGTTCTCATCGGAATTTCAACCAGCGGTAATTCACCGAATGTTTTAGCGGCAGTTATGACGGCGCGCTCAATCGGCTGCGTCACAATTGGTTTGACCGGAGCTAAAGGGAAAAAGCTGGCTTCGGTGTGCGATGCGGCAGTTCTAGTTCCTGCGGAGCGGACGGCGCGTATCCAAGAGGCGCACAGTTTTATTGGTCATGTCTGGTGTGAAATGGTTGACGCAAAATTCCCGACAGAAATGTCTGGCGAATATACCTAAATGAAAAATTGGCAAAATATTTTAAATAAGTTTGCCGACGTGCGCGTTTTAGTCGTGGGCGACGTGATGCTTGACCGGTATTTTTGGGGCACTGTTTCGCGAATTTCACCCGAAGCTCCGGTGCCGGTTGTTAAGCTCGAAAAAATCACGCAAACTCCAGGCGGCGCGGCAAACGTCGCGGCAAACGCCGCATCGCTTGGAGCAAAGGCGTTTCTCGTCGGTGCTATTGGAGCGGACGAAAGCGGTCGGGCATTACCGCAGGTTTTAGCCGAAACTGGCGTTGGCGCAGATTATTTAGTCAAACTCAAAAACCGCCCGACGACTTGTAAAACACGGGTTATCGCTCATAGTCAACAGCTCGTTCGGGTTGATGATGAAGACTCTGCTCCGCTTAATGCAGAGCAAGCCGAAATTGTTTGGCGACGGATTCAGGAAATTTTACCACAAACGGACATCGTAATTTTATCGGATTACGGTAAAGGTTGTTTGTGCGAAATGGTGCTGGCAAATACCATTGAAACCGCGCGAAAATTAGGGAAAGCCGTTTTAGTTGATCCGAAAGGAAAAAATTATCTTAAATATCGCGGCGCGACTCTTCTCACGCCAAACAAGGGCGAAGCGGCGGCGGCCTCCGGCATTGAAATTACCGACGATTATTCCTGCAAAAGAGCAGGTGATAAATTGCTTGCCGAGCTTGAACTTGAGTCCGTACTGATAACTTTGGGCGAAGACGGAATGAGGCTTTTTGAAAAAAATCAGGATTCAAAGCATTTTCCGACTATGGCGCGGAAAGTTTATGATGTTACCGGTGCGGGCGATACTGTGATTGCGACTTTAGCGATTGCGCTTGGGGCAGGAGCAGATTTAGCAACGGCGGCGCAAATTGCCAATGCCGCGGCTGGGTTGGCTGTTGAACAAGTCGGAACGGCGGCTGTCAAACTGTCGGCGCTTTATGAACAATTAAAAGAAGTTGAGCCGCAATAGCCGATGAGCAGTATAAAATTGGTTGAGTTAAGCTCCTCACCAACGGGTGAAAATAAATCCTGGATTTTGGTTTATCTAGTTGGTTCTTTGGGTGACACGATTGTCTGTATTCCCGCTCTCGAAGCAATTCGCCGGCAGTTCCCGGATGAAAAAATTATCTTGCTTCACGATTATCAAACGCTCGTTCCGGTTTCGCCCCTCGACATCATTCCAAAAAATTTGGTTGACGGAAGTCTCAGTTATGTGATGCGGCGCGGATTGTTGCCAAAACTTGCGGAGTTTTATCGTTTACGAAAAATAATTAAACAGCAAAAAGTTAAAGCGGTAATTTATCTGGTGGCGAGCGAGCGGTTTGGGTGGCTGGTCTGGCGCGACAAACTCTTTTTCCAGCTTTGCGGAATTGAAAATCTGATTGGTTTTTATCCGTTTAGCAAAAAAGAACAGTATGAACGCGACTCGTTCGACAAACCGATCCTGAAATCGAGCGAAGCCGTTCTCAAACTCCAGCGTTTGGAGCGCGACGGGATTGATATTCAAAATCTGAATTTTACTAATCAACTGTTGCAGTTTTCTGAGGCGGAAAAGCGTCACGTCAAAGATTGGCTCAACGCGCGCAGACAAAATACAAATGCAAGACTTGTTGCAATGTGCCCGGGCTGCAAACGCGCGGCAAATGATTGGGGAATCGAGAATTTTATCGAAATTGGTAAGCGTTTGTTGGCCGACGGGAAAAGCGAAATCATCATCGTCGGCGGAAAAGCTGAAAAACCGCTGGCAGCAAAAATGATTGAGGCTTGGGGCAGCGGAATTGACGCGACGGGCGAGTTTGCCGCTAACGAATCAGGAGCTTTGTTTGCCCACTGCGAATTTATGTTTGGCAATGATACCGGAACCACGCATCTTGCCGCCGCCGCCGGAATTCCTTGTGTTGCGGTTTATCATTTCCGTGATAATCCAGGTCATTGGTTTCCGCTCGGACGCGGACATTTGCTGATTCAGCATGATGTTGAATGTGCGGGCTGTCATTTAACGACCTGTCCAAAACCGCTGCATCCATGTATGACGGGCATCGAGGTTGACGATGTTTGGCGATTGCTGACGGAATTTATGGCGGAGCAGCGGACTGAAGCAGCTCCCGCCTACAAAAGAGTTTTAATTTAGTGAAACCTCGAATTTTGATTTTGACGGATTTTTATCTGCCGGGGTATAAATCCGGCGGCGCGGTTCGCACTCTCGTTAATATGATTGAGCGAATGCGCGACGAATTTGAATTTACAGTTATCACCCGCAACCATGATGGCTGGGGAGATTTTGAGCCGTACCGGGGCATTAAGACCCGCGACTGGAATTCGGTTGAGAACGTCCGAGTTTTTTATTTTGGCAAAGAGGGAATCAGCCAAGCGCAGCTTAAAAAACTATGGCTTGAAATCAAACCGGAGGCGGTTTTTTTAGTCAGTTTTTTTTCGAGCCTGACGACTAAAGCTTTGATTATGCGGCGACTTAAACAACTACCCAATGTTCCATTTATCCTCGCTCCGCAGGGCGAACTTTCAGCGGGAGCGTTAAATATTAAATCAAACAAAAAGCACTTATTTTTGACTTTAACCAAAAATTTGGGGATTTATCGCAAACTGATTTGGAAGGCTTCGGGGGACGAAGAAAAATCAGATATCAAAAGAGTTTTCGGGAACTCGGCAGTAATCGAAGTCGTGCCGGATTTGACTCCGCGCATTATTTTGCCGGAATACGATTTCGAGCAAAAACCAGAGAAAAAAGCTGGTGAACTCTGCTTGATATTTCTGTCTCGCATTAATCGCAAAAAGAATTTGTCATTTGCTCTGCAAAGCCTGCAGGAAATAAAAGGCACAATTGTCTTTGACGTTTACGGAGCGCATGATGATTCGAATTACTGGAGAGAATGCCAGGAATTAATTGAAAAACTGCCGTTGAATGTTAATATCACGATTCACGGCTCGATTGATTACGCTCTAGTCGCTGCGACGATGAGCCGTTATCATTTTTTTATCTTACCGACCTTAAATGAAAATTTTGGTCACGTGGTTTTAGAAGCGATGGCTGCCGGATGTCCTGTTTTACTAAGTGATAAAACGCCCTGGCGGAATTTGAGCCTCGATTATGTCGGTTGGGATTTGCCGCTCGAAGAAATGGAAAACTGGCGAAAAATCCTGCAGAAATGCGTTATGATGTCGGCTGATGAATTTGCGGCAATGTCGGAGCAGGCGCGCAAATTTGCTCTCAAATGGCTTGCCGCGCCGCAAATTGAAGCGGCTAATCGGGAGCTTTTGAGAAAATCATTAACTAAAACGAATTGATATGAAGCGCGTTTTAATTCTGGGCGGCAGCGGAATGCTGGGACATAAATTGGTGCAGGAATGGCGCGAGCGATTCGACGTTTGGACGACAGTGCGCGGAAATTTTAAAGCCCTGGAGCGATTTGGTTTTTTCAACCCTCAAAAAACAATGACAGCGGTCAGCGCGGAAAATTTTGATTCGGTGATTGATGCTTTTGCCATTGCCAAACCTGATGTCGTAGTCAATTGTATCGGAGTTATCAAACAGCTTGCGGCTGCGAAAGACCCAATCCAGACTCTCACCATCAATTCAATTTTTCCTCACCGAATCGCCAAATTATGCGGTGTTACGGGAACGCGTTTTATTACTCTCGGCACTGATTGCGTTTTTAGCGGAACGCGCGGCAATTACAGCGAGGCGGACGCGCCCGACGCGACTGATTTGTATGGGCGCAGCAAATATTTAGGCGAAGTCAACACTGACAATTGTTTGACTGTTCGGACTTCAATAATTGGACGCGAACTGGGAACCTCGCACAGTTTGATTGACTGGTTGCTCTCCAAGCGCGGTCAAAACGAAACTATCCGAGGGTTTACTAATGCCGTTTTTACAGGCTTTCCGACAATCGTTTTAGCCGATTTGCTAGCCGACCTGATCGAAAATTATTCACAGCTTCAAGGAACCTGGCATGTTTCGAGCAATCCGATTAATAAGTTTGAATTGCTTAAGCTGGTAAACAAGAAATTTAAGGCAAACCTTGAAATCGAACCGTATTCAGATTTCTACTGCGATCGCAGTCTCGATTCAAGCCGTTTTCGGACAGAAACTAATTTTAAACCGCAATCATGGGCGGAAATGGTTACTAGAATGACGGACGACCCGACACCTTACGACCAATTTCACCATTTATGGTGAATGGTGAATGGTGAGGAAAGAAACAGGTAGTTTTAGAAATCTTTTTCACTCACCATTCACCATTCACCATTCACCATTATTCATGAAGGTCATGACGATTTTCGGGACGAGACCCGAAATCATCCGTTTGAGTCTTATCATGCGCTTGCTCGATCAGCATAGTGATCATACTACCGTTCACACCGGACAGAATTATACCGAGAGTCTCAGCGATGTTTTTCTGCGTGATTTGGAAGTGCGAACTCCTGATTTCCATTTAAGTTTACAGTCAAAAAATTTCGGCGAGCAGATTGGGCAGATTTTGACTAAAGCGGATGCTATTTTAGACGAAGTAAAGCCGGATAAACTGTTGCTGCTGGGAGATACCAACAGCGCCCTGACCGCGATTGTAGCGGCGCGGCGCGGCATTCCGGTCTTTCATATGGAAGCTGGAAATCGCTGTTATGATAACCGCGTGCCGGAGGAAGTAAACCGGAAAATAATTGATCATGCGAGTCAAATTCTAATGCCCTACACCGAGCGCAGCAAGGAAAATCTAGTCCGCGAAGGCATCGAACGCGACCGCATTTTTATTACCGGCAACCCAATTAACGAAGTTATTTTAAGTTATAACGATAAAATAGAAGATTCGGACGCGCTTGAACGACTCGGTGTCAAACAATATGAATATTTTTTAGTCACATTGCACCGGGCTGAGAATGTTGATTTACCAATGCGTCTCAAAAAAATCTTTAATGGCTTGCAAAAGGTGACAGAGCGCTTTGAAAAACCGTTGCTGGTTAGTCTGCACCCGAGAACTGCCAGCAAGCTCAAACAGTTCGGTTTAAAACCGGACACTGACAACATTCGGTTAATCGAGCCGCTCGGTTTCTTTGATTTTGTGAAGCTGGAAAAAAATGCGCTCGCCGTTTTGACCGATTCCGGAACTGTGCAGGAAGAATGCGCGATTTTCAATGTTCCAAACGTGACTTTGCGCGACGTGACGGAGCGTCCCGAAACAATCGAAGCCGGCAGCAATATCCTCAGCGGCGCTGACCCCGGTCTAATCCTGCAAGCAGTAGAAATTGCCGTTTCGCAGCCTTCCAATTGGAAGGCGCCGCATGAATACACTGCGGAAAACGTCGCCCATACGGTTCTGAAAATAGTTTTGGGTTATACAAGTTTGCGCCGCCATGTTTCCTGAAAAGGTAATAAGTAATAGGTCATAAGTTTCTCGCGGAATATATCTTTAAACCTATTACTTATTACCTTTTACCTTTTCTACTTGTTACCATGCGCGTTTTAATTTTCTCACAGTATTATTTTCCAGAGGCTGTGCCCAAGCCTCATGAACTTGCTGAAGAACTCCTCTCCCGTGGGCACGAAGTTTCAGTTTTAACCGGATTTCCACATTATCCGGGCGGCAAACTCTCAAAAGGGTACAAACTCGGACTCTTTTTACGCGAGAAAATTCACCAAATTTCGGTTTTAAGACTTTTTGAATTGCCGTATCACAGCACCAATGCTTTTCTCCGAATGGCTAATTATCTGTCTTTTATGCTGAGCGCCCCGTTTGGCGCTTTTTTCACTCCGAGCTGTGATGTTATTTATGTTTGGCATCCGCCCCAAACGGTCGGAGTGGCGGCGTGGTTAATTAGTCGAATTAAAGGAGTTCCCTTTGTTTACGATGTCCAGGACATTTGGGGGCATTTCACGGTTCTTTCCGGCATGGTGCGCGAAGGAAGTCTGGCAATTAAGGTAATTCGCTGGTTGGAAAAGTTTGTAGCTCTCAGAGCCGCGCATCTGATTGTCCAAACCACAGCCGGAAAAGAGTATTTTATCGAAAGAGGCGTTGACGCGGAAAAAATTTCGATTCTTCCGCATTGGATTGATGAAACATCATTTGCCGCCGCAGGAAACGTTGAGCGTGAAAAAATACGTCAGGAATACGGCTGGCAGAAAAAGTTTATATTGCTTTTTGCCGGAAACTTGGGAATCGTACAGGGGTTGGAATCAGTGATTAATGCCGCAAATTATTTGCCTAATGACAAAGCGCGTATTGTTTTTGTCGGGGACGGCACGGATAAGCCGCGACTTGAAAAAATTGCGGCTGATTTAAACGTCCTAGATCGGGTGCAGTTTATTGAACGTCAGCCTTCAGAACGAATGCCCGCTTTGATGGCGGCGGCTGATGCGCTGCTGGTTAGTTTGAAAAAATCCGAATTAACAAAATACGTGATTCCATCGAAAACCGTAGCTTACCTGGCGAGCGGTCAACCGATTTTGATCGCGACGGGCGGAGCCAGCGAAGATTTGATTCGCGAGGCTAACGGCGGAATGATTGTCGAACCCGGAAACGCTGCAGAATTAGCCGCCGCCATCGAAAAAATGCGACTCATGCCAGTTGAAGATTTAGCCGAATTTGGAATTAAAGGCAGAGAATTTTTGCTCAAAAATCTGAGCAAGCAAAAGGTCATTGCCGATTATGAAAACCTTTTGCAGAAAATTGCTGACGATTATCGCAGGAAATAATGACAGCTGACTTTGAATCCAAAATCCAAAATCCAAAATCCAAAAACTGCCTGGTTACTGGCGCAACCGGAGTCGTCGGTGTTCCGCTGGTGCGTGAGCTTGTGGCACAGGGACACCGAGTCAAAGTTTTAGCGCGCGGCGGCGTAGCGGCTGATTTATTACCCGCTAATGTGGAAATTGTGCGCGGAGATTTGAATGACGTCAGCGCACTCATAAAAGCGAGCGCGGGAGCCAACTGGATTTTTCACCTAGCCGCTAAGCTGCATATTAACAATCCGGGAACGGATTTGCGCCGCGAGTATGAAGAAGTTAACGTCCAAGGTACTGCACGTCTCATTGAAGCTGCCAGCAAACAAAACGTTGAGAAATTTGTTTTTTTTAGCACCATTAATGTTTATGGGGCAAGCGACGGCTCGAAAATTTTTGACGAATCCGACAAGATTGCGCCAAACGGTTTTTACGCCGAATCAAAAGCGGCGGCAGAAAAATTAGTATTGGCGGAAAAATGCGGAATCGTTTTGCGGCTGGCGGCTGTTTACGGTTCGCGGATGAAAGGGAATTATGTTCGACTGCTCAAAGCGTTGCGGCGCGGGCATTTCTTTTTTGTCGGGAAGAATAGCAACCGACGGACGCTGATTCATCAGCAGGACGCGGCACGAGCGGCAATTTTGGCGGCAGAAGAGGCAATCGGAAATTCTATTTACAATGTTTCAGACGGCAATGTCTATGCCTTTTCGGAAATAATCGCGGTTATGTCGGAAGTTTTGGGCAAAAACACGCCAAAGCTGCGGCTGCCGCTGATGCCAATTGGTCTCGGCGTTGGTTTAGCCGAAGATTTAGGTAAGCTCTTTAAAATAAAATCGTCCATCAACCGCGCTCTGCTTGAAAAACTGCTTGAAGATTCTGCCGTCAGCGGCGCAAAAATTAAGCGCGAACTCGGCTTTCATCCTCAGTTTGACTTAACAGCGGGTTGGCGCGAAACTCTCGCGAAAAGCCAGATTGCCTAATGAATTGGATAGCTTATATTTTAATTTTAGCAGCTTATGTTCTGACTGTGATTGGGGTCGAAGGCTGGCGGCGGCTAGCACTGCGCCGCCAAATTCTCGACGTTCCCAACGAGCGCAGTTCGCACTCAAACCCAACTCCGCGCGGCGGCGGCATCATCATTTTTGCTGTGATAATAATTTTTTTGTGCCTCGGAACGCAGCAAGGCGGTGAGTTAAGCGAATTAACCACGTTTTTGACGGGAGCGATTTTAATTGCGGTTGTTAGTTGGCTGGACGATCTATATTCACTGCCGAGTTTTTTGCGTTTCGGAGTTCACATTGCAGCGGCTATTTTGGTGATTTTTGGAATTGGTTATTTCAAAACTATCGAACTGCCTTTCTTTTCGGTGAACCTTGAACCTTTATTTGGGGGACAAATTATCACGGTTTTGTGGATTGTTGGGCTCACTAACGCCTACAATTTTATGGACGGGATAGATGGCATCGCGGGAACCCAGGGTTTCACGGCTGGACTCGGTTGGAGTTTGGCAGGCTGGTGGACTGGAGAACCTTTGATTTTTTTATTCGGCGGACTCCTGGCGGCGACTAATTTAGGATTTTTATGGCACAACTGGCATCCGGCGCGAATTTTTATGGGCGATGTCGGCAGCGCTTTTCTTGGATTTAGCTTCGCCGTCCTCCCGCTCCTCGCAATGCGGCAAACAGAGAATCGGGGGCGGTGGATGATTTTCGGAATTTTGCTGGTATGGACGTTCGTTTTCGATTCCGCTTTAACATTTATCAGGCGCGCCTGGCAGGGCGAAAATGTCTTTGCGGCGCATCGTTCGCACCTTTATCAGCGATTGGTTATCAACGGCTTCAGGCACGATTCGGTTTCGTTAATTTACGGTTGTTTGTCTGTCGTTGGAATAGGCTTAGGGTTGCTTTGGCTCAGAATTGACGATCAAACACTGAAATCTTTAGTGCTTTTAATTTTAATCGTCATCTCACTCGGATTGTGGTTTTACGTCGTTAAAATCGCCACCATAAGAAAATTATGAGTATTGAGGCAATTAGTTTAATGCAAAAGCCCTCGATTATCATGCGCCTTTGCATTTCATTTTAAGAAAACTTTATTTTTTGTTAAGCGTTGCGTTATCTATGAGACGCGTCTGACCAAAACGAACGGCGACGGAAACGAGCACGGTTTCATCATTGAGACGATTGAGCGGAGTCAATGTTTCGGCATCAGTGACGCCAACATACTCCAGTCTTGCGAGCGGCTCACTGTTAATTTTATCAGTAACAATACTGGCCAGTCGGTCGGCGTCACGAACGCCGTCACGATAAGCAAGTTTGGCTTCGCGCAAAGCTTGATAAATTACCGAAGCCGCTTGTTTTTCGCGCGGATTAAGGTAAGCATTGCGCGACGACATAGCGAGTCCGGTTTCTTCGCGAACCGTCGCCATAGTGACGATTTCGGTCTCAAAAGCCAAATCTTTAACCATGCGTTTAATAACGGCAATCTGCTGTCCGTCCTTTTGACCGAAAAAAGCGAAATCCGGGCGAATTGTGTTAAATAAAATGGAAACTACGGTTGCCACTCCGCGAAAATGTCCGGGCCGCGCCGCGCCTTCAAGCAAGTCAGATAGATTTTCGACATAGATGTAGGTTGAAAAGCCGTCTGGATAAATTTCCTCGACGGGCGGAGCAAAAATATAATCAACACTATAATCGGTCAAACGTGAGGTGTCAGAAGTTAAATCCCGTGGGTAGTTGTCAAAATCCTCATTTTTACCAAACTGCGCGGGGTTGACAAAAATTGAAACGATCACAACATCGCACATTTGTCTGGCTTCACGAATCAAACTGAGGTGACCTTCGTGCAGTGCGCCCATCGTCGGCACTAAACCAATCGTTTTATCTTGCTCGCGCCGCAGTTTACGGGAGATTGAAGACATTCTCTGACGGCGATGAATAATTTCCATAAAGTAGGTAGTGGATAATAGGTAATAAGTAGTAGGTAATTAGTAGTTGGTAGAATGTTTGAATAAATTTAACCTATTACTCATTACCGCTTAGTTGTACGTCTTGTGGTAAGGCGAAAGATTCGTTTTCATTCGGATACTCGCCGTTTTTAACATCGCTCGCCCAATTTTTCACAGCTTCGGTCATCGTTTCGCGCAAGGTGGCGTATTTTCGCACAAAGCGCGCCTGTTTTTCATTAAAGTTTAACCCCAGTAGATCGTGCAAAACCAAAACCTGAATATCACAATTTGCGCCCGCTCCAATTCCGACAGTAGAAATTTTCACGCTTTGGGTGATAATTTGAGCCACTTCGCGCGGCACTAATTCCAAGACAATTGAAAAAACTCCGGCATCTTCGAGCGCTTTGGCATCGTCAATCAAACTTTGCGCGGCTTTCTCGGTTTTGGCCTGCAGACGATAACCGCCGAGTTTGTTGACTGATTGAGGAGTTAAACCGAGGTGCCCCATCACGGGAATTTCTTCGTTGACAAGCCGTTTGATGATGTCGAGGCGATTGCGTCCCCCTTCGAGTTTAACCGCTTCCGCGCCGCCTTCTTTAATAAACCTAAGCGCGTTGCGCACTGTTTCGTCAGCGTTGACGTGGTATGAACCATATGGCATATCGGCGACAAGCAGGGCTCGTTTGACTCCGCGCCGAACACTTTTGACAGCCAAAAGCATTTCTTCCATCGAAACTGGAATTGTGTTTTCGTAACCGAAAACCACGTTGCCGGCACTATCGCCGACTAAAATCAGTTCGATTCCGGCTTCATCAACGATGCGCCCCGTCGGATAATCATAAGCGGTTAAACAAACCAGCTTTTCGCCGCGCTCCTTTGCCTTTTGAATTGCAGGAACAGTAATTTTCGCCAGATTATCGTTTGTGTGCGATGACATGAATGATTTTGGATTGTAGATTTTGGAATGTAAATTTGCAATCCGGAAAATGGCAAAAACCCGTTCAAGCAGTTTTATAATCCGAAATCTGAAAATCCAAACCCGAGTGAAGACGCGGTTGCCAGCGCTGCACCTTGGAAGAATCCAGCGACTTTTTTAGTAATTCACGAATAGTTTTGTTAAATGTTGGATGAACGGCGTACGGAGCGATTTCGGCAAATGGAACCAGGGCAAAATTACGCAAATGAAGAAGCGGATGCGGCACGGTTAGCAAATCGGTTTTATGCTGCAAACTGCCAAAAAGGAGCAAATCGAGATCAACTGTGCGCGGAGCTTTTTCAGCAGACTCGCGGCGGCGACCAAGCAAGTACTCGATGCGCAACATTCGCGCCAGCATTTGTTCGGCAGAAATACTGTTAACGTGCGCTTCGGCAACCATGTTGAGAAACGGTGATTGTTTGACGACGCCAAAAGGTTCGGTTTCATAAACTGCGGAAAGACGCGTGACGCAAATGTGCGCTTCGAGCAGCCCGCGCACGGCAAGCAGCAAATTTCCCGCCCTATCGCCCAAATTCGAGCCGAGACCAAGATACGCTATAACTGTTTCCGTATGCATCAAAACAATTGTCAACGGTTAATGGTCAAATGGTCAATAGATAAATAACCAGGTTTTGAAATTTTCCATCCGGACAGCGCGAAAAAAAACACAGATTGACCATTTACCTTTCACCATTTACCATTGAATTAGAAATCCAGCAATGCTGAGCTGACAATACAGCATTCGGGCGGCTCTAAAAACAAGTGCGTCGTCTTAACAAAAATGGCACGAAAAAAATATCGCTATAATACGCCGCGTTCCGAAGTTAGCAGTGAACGCTCTTTGCAAGAATACGTTTTTAACGTTCCGCAGCCCCAAACCTCCAAACAGGAATTGCTCCGGTTTGTGCGAGGCGGTGAAGACACCTATCTGGAACTAAAGGTTCGGCTTTCCAATATCGAACGCATTGCCCAGGAGATTTGCGCGCTTGCTAACACCGACGGAGGGACGATTATCTTCGGCGTTGACGACCAATTGCGCGTTGCCGGCGTGGATAACCCCGATAATGTGCGCGATGAACTCTCGCGCATTTGCCGCGAGGAACTAGTGCCGCCGCTCCTTCCGCTAATTGATATTGTTTCGTTTGACAATGCACGAAGCGTCGTGGCGCTCGACATCGAACCCAAGCGCCGCCCATACCGAACGCGAGACGGACGGTTTTATTTACGTTTCGGTGCGGAAAAGCGTGAAGCTACGCGCGAAGAATTATCCGTTTGGCTGGATGAAATCCGCCCACTTGGATTTGAGAACTTGCCGGTCGTTGGCGCGACGGAAAAAGACATTGACGATATGCTGCTCTGGACTTTCGCGCGTCATTTTGCAGGCGACGCGTTTGACGAAAACCAGATTCCGGCGAATTATGC